>DATMJF010000105.1:0-2757 GCA_035554455.1 Rummeliibacillus sp. | reverse complement strand
CATTTTCGAGGAGTCGCCGTCTTTCGCTCCACAATGAACAAAATTGGATATCATTAAATGTTCGTATATTTCATTTAAATTTTGCATTATGAAATTGATTCATATAAAAAAGAAACCATTAACCTTTCTTTCTCCGTAAGGTTTCTTGGTTTCTTACTTTTCTAAAATAGAATTAAATCATCTCACTTTCTCTTCGAAATACTGGAACAATTGCTAGAACATGATCGATTTTAAAAGTGCGTTGCGACTGTTTTACGAAACAATACGCTTTGAATGTATTAGTTGTTATACTCATGATTTTCACTCGTCTTTTCGTGATTTCACCTGTTTTGGACATATACATAATCGTCACTAATTGATTACGGTTCATAGCTTTTTCCAGCTGCTCTTTCAGATTAACCCCTCCTATTTTCACTCTTTATAGAATATATGTTCTATGTAAGGGAATAATGAATGTAGAATATCAAATTTTATTGCATAACTATGTAAAGTTCCATATGGTAATACGTTTAATTCAAATGAAAATTGTAGCCCCATCACCACTTCGGATAATAGGGCCAGGTGAAATGCTTTGTGCGTAATTTTAATAGTTTAATCAATTAAACTATTTATTATACACTCCCCTATTTATTTTAAGCCTTTTTCCTTCAATAACTTTTCTTGTTCCTTTGCTTTTGTTGTGACGATATAGCTATTTTTCCAAACGCCATAGACCACAAGGACGAAAGGTACTGCAGTAATCAATACTTGGTTAAAGGCATTAACGGATTCTTCAGTAAACCAATCAGACGTAACCCCTATTGATTGTAAAAATAAGAGGATTGCTGATAACATTCCTCCAAACAATGCTATACACTGCTTTAGTTTATCTGCTGTCATATTATTCACCCCCTCTCCTTCTATCTACAGCTATTTAATGCACTTTTTATTTGATTTGGCATTTCTATGCCTACTTCCCATCTTTTTTCTTCATCTTTCGACGCTTTTTTTGTATCCCCCTTAATTAGATACTATTCGTTCTAAACAACCAAAATACGTCATATGCTAAAGAAAATCAGAAGCATGATACATGTCGGATTTCCAATATATTTGTCACCAATATGCGTAAATTATTGGGGAATTTATTTTGATTCTATGTATAAAAATTTTTATTGTCCTTTTTAATGGAGTTACTTAATTGTAATTTGAATATTAAATCAACTTAAATGGGGTATGTGAGTGAAGGAGAATAAGCAGTTTAACCAACCTCTAGAATCGGCCATCAAAAATTCTGATAAGCTTGATTTACTCTCAGGAGTAATCACTACATTGGGTTACGCTGTCGGGGTTTTGTCAACGCTAGCAACGATACAGGAAGAGCAAGAAAATCCAAAGGGAAATGTACAAATGCAACAAGAACATTTACGTCAATTGAATCAAATGCAACAGCAACTTGACCATATGACAAGGCAAATAGCTTTAATAGAACGGCGGACGCGTTAATATTGCATTCATTACCATTTATATGCCCTGATTCAAAGAATTATTTCATTTTGGAAATTCGCAGTATACACCATTTAAACTATGCAAAAATAAACCGCTGAACAACTCTTGATGTTCAGCAAAATCACAAAAAACAAACGCTGAACTAATGATTTTTTTAGTTCAGCGTTTGTTTTGGTTATATTGGGTAATTAATAGATATATATTGAATTATGTATTGAGATCAGGGCTCGTTTTATATTCGAATGTCCTGCATAATATTTGAAGGAAAACGGAGGAATTTGAATTGAAAAAACCAATCGGGGTAACCCTTATAAGCTATTTTTATATTTTTGGTATAGCTGCATTAATATTTATCACGTTTTTCCTACACCAAATTGCACACAATTTTGGTATTGCAGAACGATTTGGTTTACCAGACTTTCCAGAAGAGTTATTCCGAGTTCTATTGGCCATTGTAACTTTGATAGTTATTTATGGCTATATGAATTTAAAAGCATGGGGATTTTGGTTGATGGTAATATATTCTATAAGTTTTGGAATCGTTAGCTATCTTTTACTACTCTCCTATAATAAACAGCTGTTCATCGGGAATTTTATATGGTCAGCAATCGTTTTAATTTATTCGATTTCTGCTCACAAATCCTTCTTCAATACAAAAAATATTAAGAAAGCCAGATAGGAAAATTTCTTCACAAAATATACAAATCCACTATTTCAAAAACTCACCTGACTCCAGATACACTTTGATGAATTGCACACATTCTTCTTGCTTTCGAAAACATTCATGAAAAACATCTGATTGTAACATTTCAAAAAAGCGCTCAGTTTTTCTAATCGAAATGTTGGAAAAGGTGATTTCTTGCCCAGGTATTAAGCTATGTATTTGTTCATTTATGGACATTAAATTCGCTTGTTTATCCACATATTCAAATAAATCCAATTGATGACTCATTAGACAGACCACTCCTTATCTATTACATTCTATGTATTTTCTTTTTTTCCTGCTTGTTATCTATTCTTACCTTTATAAAATAGACAAGTTCCTATATTTGCCCAATTTTCATAAGGTAATCATTAGAGGTGATAGGAAATTGAATGATTACATGTTTGATGGGCAAATGCAGTGCTCTGTATTGAACGACTTAAAAAAGGCAATGGACGGAGAACATGATGCAATTTGTTACTATGAAGTGTTGGCTAATCTGGCTCCCAATCCAAAAATAAAAAAACAGATTTTAGAAATTCGAGAAGATGAAATTAGGCATTATCAAA
>DATMJF010000104.1:0-3074 GCA_035554455.1 Rummeliibacillus sp. | reverse complement strand
CATCTAATTTTACAAAATCAATAATTTCAACTGCTTTATCCTCATTTTCTTTTCTTAAATTCTCTAGATCTTCCGCATCTAATACAACAAACTTATTTTTCGCATATTCATATGCTTTTACAATATCATCGTCAATAACTTCTTTATTGCAGTTTTCACAAACTTTTTTATAACTAATCGGTGTATTGCACTCTTTGTGAAGCTGTCTTAGTTTTACATCTTTATTTTCAGTGGCAGCGTGAAGCTTAATTGGAATATTTACTAAACCGAAGCTAATACTTCCTTTCCAGACTGTGTGCATGAACGGTCACCTTCTTTTTCTTCTTATTATTCAAAACTTTGGCTGTTTTTATGTATTAGTAACGAACATAAATCAAAAGATAAATAAAAATGAGAAAGTAGGATTGTATGAAACCCATGCTTTTAACTCCTGCAATGGAAATACCACAGGGAGAAGAATGGCTGTATGAAACGAAATATGATGGATTTCGCTGTATGTTAGAGTGGGATGAAGAACCCGTTTTAATAAGTAGAAATGGTAAAGTTCTAAATCCAAACTTTCCGGAAATTATAGATTTCCTTAATGAAATAAAAGAAAAGATAAGTGGCTTCTTACCCTTACAGCTTGATTGCGAATTAGTATTTTTAACAAATAATTTTCAGAGTATCTTTTCTGTTGTTCAATCTCGAGGTAGAATGCGTAGTCAGGATTCGATTAAAAAGCATGCTAAGGAGTTCCCTTGTCATCTAGTTGTATTTGATCTGATGCAACTTAAAGGGAAGAACCAAACTCAATTACAATTAACTGATCGAAAAGATATGTTACAAAAAGTATTTAAAACAGCCACTCTTCCAACTTCGATAAATTATGAAGATATAAATCGATTACAAGTGATCGATGTTTTTTTAAATTCGATGGAATTGTGGAATAAGATAGTAATCAATAATGGGGAAGGGTTAATAGCAAAAAGAAAGAATAGCAACTGGATGAGTGATACGAGAACTACGAGCTGGCTAAAAATTAAAAATTGGAGATATGTGAATATTATTTTAACCAAATTTGATAAAAATAATGGTTATTTTGATGGCGCAGTTTATCGAGACAATACACTGATAGACGTGGTTTCTTTTCGGCATGGTCTAAATGAAGAAGAGTTCAAAACGCTAGCCACATTATTTGAAGCGAATGGTACAAAGTTAAAGGGAGAGGTTTGGAAGTTGTGGCCATCTATTTGTGTCGAAATCGCATGTATAGATTTCCTTGGAGGTATGTTGAGAGAACCTAGATTCCATGAGTTTAAGCTAGATAAAGAACCAGAAGAATGCAATTGGCGACAAATGTTACGTCAACTTCTACCGATACCTGAATCTGTTCAAATTACGCACCCTGATAAACCAGTTTTCCCGTCAATCGGTATACTAAAAGATGATTATCTATACTATTTACAAAGCATAGCACCATTCATGTTGCCTTTCCTTCGCAATCGGCCTTTAACGCTTATTCGTTATCCTCATGGGGTGCCTGGCGAAAGTTTTTACCAAAAGAGCAGTCCGGAAAATGTTCCTGATTTTGTTACCACGACAAAGATAGAAGATACGCACTTCATCGTATGCAACAATCTTGAAACCCTACTATGGTTAGGAAATCAATTAGCAATCGAATTTCACATACCATTTCAACCGATTCAGACAGATAAACCGACTGAAATTGTTTTTGATTTAGATCCACCTTCAGTAGAAGAATTTTCTTTAGCAGTTGAAGCGGCACTGCAAATGAAGGTGATATTTGACCAATTTGAGTTGAAATCATTTATCAAAACATCAGGTGGAAAAGGTATGCAAATATACATCCCATTACCAAAGGATGCATTTTCATATGAAGAAACAGGTTTATTTACTAAATTTGTATGCGATTTTTTAGTCGAGCAAAATCCAAAATGGTTCACAATAGAGAGGTTAAAGAAGAATCGTCACAATAAATTGTATTTAGATTACGTTCAACATCGTGAAGGGAAAACAATCATTGCTCCGTATTCAACAAGAGGAAATGATAAAGGATTAGTTGCGACACCTTTACGTTGGGATGAAGTGAATGCCTCTTTAAAACCAGATCTATTTACGATTCCAGCTGTTGAAGAACGAATAAAGAAACATGGTAATCCTTTTCTTAAATTTAGAGTTGCGGAAAGTGTTAATGGACAATCTTTAGCTAATTTACTTACTCAGTTAAATGAAATGAAAAAATGATGCTGTTTAAGGAATAGGATATTTCAAGAGCTTCTAGTATATCTTCAACGAATAAAGTGAAAAAAGAAAAGCAAACTAATAACGTAATTTATAAAATGTAAAGGAGGCGATAAAATGTCAGAAAAAAATTCACCAAAATCTCATGGAAGGTTTGGACATGAGGAAATGGGGATGGATATTACAAAACAGGGAAAAAATAATTCTGGTTCAAAAATTAATATTATTCAAAAATTATTTAAGAAAAATAAAAAGAAAGCAAATGAAGTAGCTCGACAAAATTTAGAATAGGTAAAGAATTGGCGGTCAAAAAGAGTATTTATTCATACCTCTTTTATGACCGCCTTTTGTTAGTCAACTATAAAGAAAATAATATATAGCTCTATGCTAAATGAAATGTTTAAATAAATTTCGCAATTTTTTCTAATGGTAATCGTGAAGAGTTGTGTGCAGGTACTGCTGCTTTGCCAATTGCAATAAGTAAAATTGGTTTAATATGATCTGGTAATTCAAATCGTTTAGCAAATGCATTTTTATCGAATCCACCCATTGGAACTGTATCGTATCCCATGTCTTTTGCTAACAACATTATTTGCATTGAAATTAAGCCAGCATCAAAAGTTGCGATATTTGTTAATACTTCTTCTGGAAGATTTGAATATAGTTTTAATGAGTTTTCAATCATCATATTTTTTGTGGCTTCATCCATATAGCCAAGTTCAAAGTTTTGATTATAAACTTCTTCGACATTTTTATACATTTCGATATCACCTAAAACAGCAATGATCGCTGAAGAAGTTTCTACTTGTTCTTGATTAAATGCAATTGCG
>DATMJF010000103.1:0-7369 GCA_035554455.1 Rummeliibacillus sp. | reverse complement strand
CCAGATGGCGCTTTCCGCGGGCGAGCGTTGAGCCTCCTCGGAAGCCCGTACCGTGCTTCACTGCGGGGTCTCACCTGTCTCGCTTTCCCGCAGGAGTCGCCATCTTCCGCTTCATAGACAATGTTCTAATAGATATGGTATGGAAAACAATGCTCTTTGTTGTTCATTCGTTTATGTATAATAATTTTTTTTAGCCATCAAGATGTGGGAATATTCCTTGGAGTGTTTTACAATAGAAGTAAGGAAATAAATTGAATTTATGTAAACTTTATATTGTTAGAGTGCAAAAAATTGATGAAAAGAAACGGTAATTATAAGAAATTAAAGTAGGTGCTTTATTGGAGAATTTTTATTACTTGTTGTTTTGTTACTTCATAGGGACCTTTATGTCTGCTTGGTTCGTAGGTAAATGGTATGGTATATCATTACAAGAGGAAAACAGTGGAAACCTGGGAGCGCGAAATGCAGGGAGGACTTTAGGAAAATGGGCATTTGGCATAACGTTATTGTTTGATGGTTTAAAAGGTGCAATTGTTGTTTATATAGGAAGATTTTTTGAGTTTGATGAGATCATCGTATCTTTTGGAGTTGTAATTTGTATTTTAGGGCATCTTTTTCCATTTTGGCTACGTCTAAAGGGAGGAAAAGGAGTAGCTACAATGATTGGTGGATTATTAAGTTTAAACCCCTTGCTCTTTTTAATGCTAATTTGCGGAACAGTAATGACCTTGCCATTTACAAAGAGTTTGACATCGAGTATGGTGTTGGGTTTCCTTACATACAGTTTTTGTATTTATCTTCTTCATTTACCAATGTATAGCCCTATAATTATTAGTTTTTTGTTTATTACTTGGAAACATCGTGAAAACTTAATGAAAAGAGTGATTTGAATATGTATTGGTGTAAAATTGCTAGAACCGATAAGGAATTTGATGAAATTGCTAAATTAAATTATGAAACGTTTGTAGAAGAAATTCCACAACATCGACCAAATGAAAAGAAAAGATTAATAGATCGTTTCCATTCTGAAAATACATATTTGCTTGTTTACAAAGGTACTGAGATGGTAGGCATGCTAGCGTTTCGAGATCAGCGTCCATTCTCATTAGATGAAAAAATAGGAAATGTAGAGTTGTTGTTGGAGAAAGAAGTTTGCCATAAACTCTGTGAAATACGACTGTTAGCTGTCAAAAAGGAATTTCGAAATGGGCGAGTATTTAGACAATTAGCTAAAGGTATCTATTCTTATGTTTATGATAGAGGCTATACGGCAGCTGTTATTTCGGGTATTACGAAAGAGAAAAAACTTTATAATCAATTAGGTTTTCAACAGTTTACAGAAGAAGTTGGAACTGAAGATGCGAAATTTTTGCCTATGGTATTAACAAGAAAAAACGGCTCTAAAATGAGTGAACGAATAAGATTAACACAACATACTTTTTTTCCAGGACCCGTTGAACAAGAACAAGCACTTACACATACAGGAACATCACATCGATCTTCAGAGTTTTTTTCTCTAAACTATGAGATGAGAGAGAAGCTTCTGGAATTATCAAATGCAAAACATGTTACAACACTTGTAGGAACAGGTACCTTAGCAAACGATGTAATGCTTGGTCAAATGAAAGCAGATTTTAAAGAAACAAAAGGGTTAATGATTTCAAATGGAGAATTTGGTGAACGACTTTTACGACAAGCGAAGAAATGGCATTTAAACTTTGATATTTGCTCGTATAAATGGGGAGAAGAATTTAATTTATTTGAGATTGAACAGAATTTATGGACAGGTAATTATCATTGGATTTGCTTTGTCCACGGTGAAACTTCTACAGGAATATGCAACGATTTTGAACCGATACTCAAGTTAGCCAAAAAATATAATGTTAAAGTTTGTGCTGATTGTATAAGCTCATTTGGTTCTTTTTCATTTTCAATGGAACAGTTACATATAGCAACTGCTGTGAGTGGAAAGTCACTTGGTGCAATGAGTGGATTAGCATTTATCTTTACAAATGGTAAACCACAAAAAAATGATGCACCTCTATATATTAACTTAACACATTATTTTAATAATCCGCTTCCATTTACAATACCAGCATTCTTGGTGGCAAATACACTTTTAGCACTAAAAGAATATCCCAAGCGATTTGAATTACTTCAAACAAGAATGGAACAAATATTGAATTCTCCATTCTCACAATATAGTATAGTTCAAACATCAACATATCCAATGATTGTATCGATGAAATTACCATTGGAACTTGAACATTTCAGCGATGATGCAAAACTTAATGGATTACTTTTGCATGATGAAAGTATGTATTTGAAAAAATATCGCCTAACGCAAATTTCAACGGTTTCACTAAATTTTGAAATTGCGTTTGAACAATTGAATGCATTTTATAAAACGTATCTACAAATAATTTCTACTGGAATAACTATCCCATCTGAAGTAAATGCTGAAGTATAAAGTGAATCAACTATTTACAAAGTAACACCTTTTAGTGTTATAATAAATATAACACTAAAAGGTGTTATATTAGAGCTGGAGGTTATTGATTAAAATGCCAAATACATTACCTGAAATACGTAAAACAATTATTCTTAATGCACCTATTGAGAAAGTATGGAAAGCTGTTGCAACATCTGAAGGAATTGGTGCATGGTGGATGCCAAATACTTTTGAACCTGAACTAGGTCGTGACTTCATCCTTCATGCAGGTCAATTTGGTGATTCACCATGTAAAGTAACAGAACTTGATCCACATTACAAAGTAGGATTTGACTGGGGTAAGGATTGGCATTTGACAATGGAATTAAAAGAATTAGAAGCAGGAAAAACAGAATTCACATTAATTCACTCTGGTTGGGATGAAGAAAAAAATACCGAGTTTGGACAACCGCATACAATGATTCGCGGAGTAATGGATGGTGGCTGGGAAAAAATAGTCAACGTCAGCTTACCAAAGTACATCGAGGCATAAAATGGCTTCATCGGAAGCTCGACATGACGTTTTTCAAGCAATTGCAGATCCTACTCGTCGCAAATTGTTAAAATTACTAGCAAACAATGAACTTCCTATTAGTGAGATTACAAAACAATTTCCAATAAGTCGGACAGCTGTAAATAAACATTTACAAGTTCTTTTAGATGCTGGACTTGTAAGTAATCAAAGAGTTGGGCGAGAAAATCGTTATAAGCTAAACCCACAACCATTAACTGAAATTAAAGATTGGCTAATCTTTTTTGAACAATATTGGGATGAAAAGTTACTCGCACTTAAAGAATTTGTAGAGAAAAATCAAGATAACTAGCAATGGATTATCGTACACGAAATATAATAACCAAAAGAAACCATTTTGAATTGATTTTCAAAGTGGTTTTTTATTTAGGTAACTATCCTATTTTTGGATATTTGTATAATAATGGTTGATAATGAAGGGGAATACAGGTTGCCTTAGTTAAAAATAAAAATAGAATTAATGAATCTTGAAAGGATTTACATACGTAAATATTTTAAATGTTCAATGGAGGTCGTGAAATGTTATTTATTAGTATAGTATTTTCGATTCCGATTTACTTGTTTGGTATTTGGAGTTTCTATGACCCAGAAGAAAGTTATTTCTATTTTGATAAATGGAGATACAAAGAAATTCCAGAGCTATCAGAAATTCAAATCAAAATTAATTAAAATTGGTAGTGTATTTGCAATGATAATTTGGACTATTTATCTTATCGTAGTTGCATTTGATACTTTTACTCCTGATCCACCATTGCCTAGAATGCATTACTAAAAGCTAATTGTTATTTAGGGCGTGATTTTTAGTTATTCGTGATTCGAATTTGATTTTTGAATAAGCTTATTAATTTGAAGAAAAACAACATTTAAGTTAAACAGATCCTTTATTTAAAATAGACAATTTTTAAAGAGAATTTTCTGACAAATCGTTGCTTTATTAAATGGTAAATAGTACTATTAGTGATAAGGAACATTTGTTCTTGTTTTACTAAATTAAGAAATAAGGAGATGTGTCAATTGTTTAAGAAATTAGAGTGTGTTTCTATTCATACAAAGGATATTGAAAAGTCAGTTTCCTTTTATACTTCAATGGGGTTAACGGAAAATTGGAAGATAGAAAGAGTCTTGGAAAACGGGATTACTTGGACTCTGATCGGCTTAAAATTTCCTCAAAAAGACAGTTCTGAACTTGTTTTAAGTAATCATCCAGAAAACAATTTCTTAGAAATTGAAATACTTGTTGAAGATGTGCAACAAGTATATGCCGAACTAAGCAAAAACGAAGAAATTCAATGGATTAGAACTCCATTTGCAACTGAATCTGGACATGTTGCTGTAATGGAGGCACCTGATGAAAATGTCTTTGTTTTAGTTGGAAAGTAAAGTAAAAAGGAAAATACAATTTAAACGACATTTTCAAAGATCCTTGAATATTTTATTGTAATCCTTCCATAGATAGCGTAGGCGTGCTTGATTCTTTAAAATCATGCTTAACAGTAGTCTCCATAACGAATTAAATTCATAATAATAGATTATGAGCATGAACTAGAAAAATACAATGCAAATAACAAAGGTGACTGAACTCCATAGTTACAGACTTTTTTGTATTTGAACAATTCGGTGTCGAATGATAAGAAAGTCGGATACTGAAACATTCGACCATGAACTTAAACTAAAGCATGATCCAATTTTTATTGGAGTGTGCTTTTTTATTGGTAGTTTCCAAATTATATAAAATTTGCATATCAAATAGACTTTCTTGTCGTATAATAGGGATAGAGCATTCCATCAGTCTGTTTATGTTTGTATCTTAACTCTCATTTTACAGGATTTGGGGAGGTGCTCTATTTTCTTGTTATTAAGCTTATAGAAGCAAGGGCTCAAAATTATGAAATTAACTCAAGTATAGCTACTATCTAAACAGCCTGTATACCTTAAATCTTGAATATGTTACTGGTTCTCATTTCCAATCTAACACAATATTTGGTTTGATAAGCATTTTTTAATAGACAAGGAGAAAAACTATGAACTTTGAACAATTACTATATATTGTTGAAGTCGCAAAACACAATTCCCTCTCTATAGCAGCACAAAATCTTTATGTGACTCAATCTGCTATTAGCCAATCCATTACTAGATTAGAAAAGGAATTGGGGCTTAAAATTTTACATCGCTCAAGGGGACACGGTGCTGTACCAACCGTGGAAGGTAGAATCATTCTGAAACATGCCTACGAAGTGTTAAGAAAATTTGAGGAAATCAAGGAGACCGCCCACTCACTTAATTCCATGGTAGGAGGAGAACTAAAAGTTTCTTCCATACCGGGATTGACGACGGTTTTAGTAAAGGCTTTTGCTGCTTTTAAACAAGATTATCCACAAGTAAATATAGAAATAAATGAAAAAAGCGGCTCTTCTGTGATTGAAGATGTTCGCCAGCAAAAGATCGACATCGGACTGATAGCCTATTCAACAGATTGGAACATAAATATGGAAGGAGTAGCTTTTGAATCACTATTTGAAGGGAAGCAGAAAGTTTATGTTTCTAAACATTCTCCCTTAGCGTTTACAGATGCCATATCTTCACATGAGATACTAGATCAAACGCTCGTTACATATTACGGTGAATTTATGCAATACTTTGTTCATGAGTTCTTTAACAAAAATCAGCCAATGAAAATCTTATTTACATCAAATAATTCGGACGGCATTCTCCAAGCTATCATTGAAAGTTTGGCTATTACATTCGCTCCTGATTTTATCATGAAAAATTATCCCCCCGTTATAAATGGAGATATCATTCCCGTTGATTTGGTAAATCATAGTGGTCTCAATATTTCTTTTGGATTAGTTTTATCTGAAGATAAACATTTATCCATTTTACTAAACAAGTATATTCATTATCTAAAATCTGAAATTACGAAAATATAAGAAAAAAAGAGTTGCCACTTCGTCTTATGGAAGGGCTTCTCTTTTTTAAATCTAACTATTAAAATTGAGTCACATCTATAGGTGTAATTCCTTCAGCCGCACAATGATCGTGGTATTTTTGCAATAATGACTGCCAATTATCTCTAGCAATAATTTCTCCATTCTCATTCACATAGTCTAATGTTGCCTCAACAATATTTAACGTAATAACCTCTTCATCTCCTAGAGATTCAGGTGTGTGTTGGGATCCAGCGGGCTCATAAACTACGTCCCCAGCGTTAGAAACCCAATCATTCTCCATATATCTCCAAGAGCCATTAATGGTATACACAATAACCGTTCCTGGATGGAAATGGGTAGGAAGCTGTGTCCCCGCAGGAACTTTTAACAGGGTAATAGTTTGGCCTGTTACTGGATTAACCTTAAGTAACTTAAAATGAGCCACCCCAAAATAAGGAACCCACGGTAAATCATCTGGACAGATATTACCTGCATCATATACTTCTACAGCTTTTACATTACTCATTAAAAATCCCCTCTTCCAATGTTAGTTTTGAAATTCGCACATTGATAGCGTTTACACAAGGAAGCTCATTAATGCGAATCTGTAATTATTAGTATATTCATAATTATTTATTTATTCAAATTATGATTTTTAATATGCAGTTTAATCACATTAATATATACATGCAATTCCCTTACGATTATCATAATTACGTTTTGATTTCGGCATTGCCTAATTTGAATTACTACTAGCTTCCTCCTTAACTTTTGTCGTTGTATGGTTTCGCTTAGTAGGACGTACACCAATGCTATATTAGGATATCATTCATTTTTTCGGATGTATTAGTAAGTGAAGATAGAATGAGGGCTAACTTAGCAACTGAATCTATTGAGGGTAGAAATCAAAGAAATAATGTTAGTTACCGTTCAGCTTTGATTACAATTCCAAGTTTTGTGGTAGCAATTTTGTTTTACTTTTATTGAACTACCGGGTGCTTAGTTGAACAAGAAGCTGTCTTTAAGGGGAGCTTTTCATTATTGAACTAAAGGTCAACCAGAAATATCTGGCTGACCTAGATAGGGGAGGGAGAGTATTTAGAAAATTTTATTTAATATTCGTTAGTAAATCGGGCTAATGTTGAGGGCAAATATCTATTTCTTCATATATTACGTTATGAAGAAAGGAGGATTTCAATTGACTTCACCACAATTTCCAGGAGGACAGAATATACCACCAATGGGAACACCACCAGGATTCCCATCAGGTCCACCATCCTTTGGACCTCCGATGGGACCACCATCAGGCCCTCCATCATTTGGACCGTCACCAGGATCTCCATCATTTAGACCGCCAACGGGGGGACCGCCATCAGGCCCATCATCAGGCCAAATGCCAACAGCAGCACCACCAGAATT
>DATMJF010000102.1:0-2512 GCA_035554455.1 Rummeliibacillus sp. | reverse complement strand
CCTAAAGGGAATTGAGACCATAAATGAGTACCGAAAATGGCATCCACACCATTTAGACAGCCAGCTTCAATCATCGGTTTAGCCCCTCCAGGAGCAACTTCCTCAGCAAACTGATGGATGAATACATATGTACCAGGAAGTTCTGCACGATGTTTCCATAAAATTTTTGCTAATACGAGTAATGTTGCCGTATGTCCATCATGACCACATGCATGAGATACGCCAGCAACAGTTGATTTATACGAAACTTCCTTTTCATCTTGAATCGCTAAAGCATCAAAATCGGCTCTTAGTGCAACTGTTTTCCCAGGCTCTCCACCTGAAAAACGAGCAACTATGCCATTACCACCAAAATTTGCTTCAAACGGAATTTCTAATTGTTTGTAGAAATGCTGAATGTATTCAGCAGTTTTATACTCACGGAATGAGACTTCAGGATGCATATGTAAGTAACGACGAATTTCTTGCATTTCATCAAACGAATCTTCAAGTGCTTTATAAATTACTTGTAATAACTGTTCTGACATATTAATCACTCCTGTTTGAAAATTAAAAAAATTTAACGGAAAATAATTGTACTAAAGAATAATTCAAGTATAACAAAAAAGCCGAGTAAAACACTCGACTTTTAATTAATTATAGCTCTTCTTCTTCGGGACGACTTGTTATAAAGGTTTTAGCATAAGGCGCACTAGTGAAAATATTACTCCGATCAACGCCATTAGTTGATGTATTATTTTCATAAATTTCCTTATATGTGCTGGATGCTTTCCATGCCTCATATGAATGAGGTCCACTCCACTCAGTAAGTGAAATATAGGTTTCGTCATGTAATGGGCGTAGCAAACGAAAAGCGATAAAACCGGGTTCCTCTTCAATTGTATGAATTCGATCATAAAAACGATCTTCAAATAATTTACGACTTTCACTTTTAACAGGAATATGATTTAAAACAAAAAATCCATGTTCATCTAACTTATTGATTTCTCTAATGATTTCATAGCTTCGAGGTGTAGCAAATACACTTTTTTTATCTGATTCATGAAGTAAAACCGTATTTCCTTGACCGTATAATACAATCATTTGTTCTTTAGAATATTTCTTTTGAAGGGACTCCATAAATTCAGGTGTGCCGGAAGTTAAATATAAGAACATATAAATTCCTCCTATTAAAATCAACTTTTATCTACTGCGTGTAATTATGTGGAAACATTGTATTTTATTATACTCTTTAATAAGAAAAAGTATAAAGTTTGTTTATGAAAGTTAATAATAGTATATCCCGTAAATATAAAAATATCATGACTTGCACTTTGTCAAAAAGATGTCACCATTTTATACATTTTTTTAACAAAAAGTCCGTTGAACTATACAACGCATAAAGAAACGTCTATCATGAAAATGGATATCATTGTCGAATTAAATAATTACTGAATTGATGAAAGGATTGAATACTGTTCATGAGAACATTTAATGATACGCTATTACGCGCAGCACGAGGTGAAAGGACAGCCTATACACCAGTTTGGTATATGCGACAAGCAGGTCGTTCGCAACCTGAATACCGCAAAATAAAAGAAAAATATTCACTAGAAGAAATTACACATCAACCTGAGTTATGTGCTTATGTTACACATTTACCTGTTCAAAACTATGGTGTAGATGCTGCCATTTTATATAAAGATATTGTGACGCCTTTGCCAGGAATGGGTGTTGATGTCAAGATTATGGGTGGTGTAGGTCCAGTCATTTCTAATCCGATTCGCTCTGCTAAGGATGTAAAGAATCTGCGAGAATTTAATCCAGAAGAACATGTACCTTTCGTACTTGATACGATTAAATTATTAACAGAAGAGCAATTAGATGTACCTTTAATCGGTTTTGCAGGTGCACCGTTTACGTTAGCAAGTTATATGATTGAAGGTGGCCCTTCTAAAAACTATGCATTAACCAAATCATTTATGGTATCACAACCTGAAGCTTGGTTTGTTTTGATGGATAAACTTGGAGACATGATCGTTACAGATTTGAAAGCACAAATAAGAGCGGGTGCAAAAGCGTTCCAAATTTTCGATTCTTGGGTAGGCGCACTAAGTCAACGTGACTATAATATCTTTATCAAACCTGTTATGGCACGTATTTTCAACGAATTAAAAGGTGAAGGTGTACCAATGATTTTATTTGGTGTTGGAGCAAGCCATTTAGCATTAGATTGGCAAGAGTTACCTTTAGATGTTGTTGGCTTAGATTGGCGTTTACCAATTAAAGAAGCACGTGCTATGGGAATCACAAAGCCAGTACAAGGAAATCTAGATCCAACATTATTACTTTCGGATTGGTCAATACTTGAAGCTCGTACAAAAGAAATAATAGATCAAGGGTTAGAAGTACCTGGTCACATATTTAATTTAGGTCATGGTGTATTCCCATCTGTAGATCCAGACGTGTTAAAACGATTGACTACATTAATACACGAATATAGTGCGCAAAAAATAAAAGCGCATTCATAATA
>DATMJF010000101.1:0-2800 GCA_035554455.1 Rummeliibacillus sp. | reverse complement strand
TGCAATTGCTTGCGCAACTCTTCCGCTAACGCCAGTATCCACTTCATCAAAAATGATTGAAGTAATTCCATTTGTCGTAGAGAAAATTGTTTTCAATGCAAGCATAACACGAGAAAGTTCTCCACCTGACGCAATTTTCGTAAGAGGTTTCGGTGGTTCTCCAACATTCGTGGCAATATAAAATACGATTCTGTCCAATCCATTATGATCAAATTGTTCTTCTTGTAATGATTCAAAATGAACGCTAAATTCCGCTTTTTCCATATACAATTCGCGCAATTGTTGCATAATAGCATCAGATAGATTATTGCCTACCTTTTTACGAATTGCTGTTAATTCAGTTGCTGTAGCTTGAAGTTTTTTTCGAAGTTCAATTAATTGTTGTTCATTCTTTTGAATATTTTCATCACGATTTAATAAGGATTCCAATTCTTCACCAATTTTTGCACGGTAATCTAAAATTTCCTGTAAAGTAGGTCCGTATTTGCGTTTCATTGATTGAATAAGTGCTAAACGATGCTCTACTTCATTTAATCGTTCTGGATCGAATTCTAAATCATCTAAAATATTTTTTACACCAAATGCAGCTTCTTGTAGATTATAAAAGGCATTGGATACTGCATCAGAATACTCTTTAAAGCTTTCATCTACTGTCGCGACATCTTCTAAATCTGCCATTGCTCGTCCAATCCAATCAAGTCCTTTTGACTCACCTAAGATTGCTTCATGAGCTGAATTCGAACATTCAAAAATTTTGTTGAAATTCATTAATCGACGACGTTCTTCAGTCAAATCATCTTCCTCGTTTGGCTGGAATTTACAAGCGTCAATTTCTTTAATTTGAAATTGATAAAGATCAATTTTTTGAGCAACTTGTTGTTCATTTACGGAAATAGCTGCAAGTTCCTTTTTCAATGATTTATATTCATCGTACCGATTTAAATAGCGTGCTTTAACAGGCTCTATTTCATCTCCTGCAAATTGATCGAGCAATGATATATGTTGCTTATCATCCATCAATTCTTGGCTCTCATGTTGCCCGTGAATATCGATTAAAGTTGCACCGATTTCACGTAGTATAGACAACGGGACAAGTTTTCCATTTATGCGACAAACGCTTTTACCGTTATCGTTTAAATCGCGACGTAAGATAATCATTCCTTCTTCAATATCGATTCCTGCATCCGCACACTTTTCATACGCTTGATGACTGTCCTGTGCCATTGTAAAAAGACCTTCTAATTCAGCCTTCTTCGCACCATGTCTAATAAATTCTTGAGAACCACGTCCACCCGCTAATAACTGAACAGCATCGATAATAATGGATTTACCTGCACCGGTTTCCCCTGTTAATACTGTTAGTCCTTCTTGGAAATCAACAGTTAGCTCTTCTATAATTGCAAAATTTTTGATAGATAGCTCTTTTAACAAGACTATTTCACCCCGTCTTTATAAGCTTACAGCATTTCAATTAACCGATTTTTGATCTCATCTCGCTCTGTCTCTGCACGACAAATAATGAGAATGGTGTCGTCACCACAAATTGTGCCTAAAATTTCCTCCCAATCTAAATGATCGAGTAAAGAGCCAATAGCATGTGCATTACCTGGTAATGTTTTCATGACCAGCATATGGCTTGTTCCATCGATTGATATGAATGCATCTGCTAATGCACGATGTAGTTTTTGGATTGGATTGAAGCGTTGGTCAGCTGGTAAGCTATATTTATATCGTCCATCTTGTAATGGTACTTTAATAAGATGCAGTTCTTTAATATCACGAGAAATAGTTGCTTGGGTTACTTGATATCCTGCTTCTTTTAACAAATCGACTAAATCATCTTGCGTTTCAATTTCATTATTTGCAATCATATCACGAATTCTAATATGTCGTTGGCTTTTATTCAATTGTTTTCACCTCTATGCATAATTATGCTCATTCATAAATAACGTAACATTTTTTCTTTATTTTAACAAGAAAAAACACGGTCCGACAAAGCTAGGACCGCGTTATTTCAGTTGCTGATGTGCTTCTTTAACTAAGGAAGTAAAATCAGTGTAGGATTCAATTTCTTCTCCTGGCTTTGGATTGTATAGATGGAACAAAAACTCAATATTCCCCTCGCCACCTGTTATTGGTGAGTAGGAAGCATCTTTTACAACAAAACCAATTGATTTAGAAAAAGTTGCGATTTTTTCTAGTACTTCTAAATGAGTTTTCGCCTCGCGAACGACTCCTTTTTTCCCTACTTTTTCTTTTCCTGCTTCGAATTGTGGTTTCACAAGAGCTACCACATCTCCTCCAGGTAATAAAAGTGTTTTCAATACTGGGAGGATCAATTCTAAAGAAATAAAGGATACATCAATTGTTGCGAAATTCGGAAGACCTTCAATTAAATCCGGACCTGTAACATATCGGAAGTTTGTTTTCTCCATTACTGTTACACGCTCATCAGAACGAATTTTCCATGCTAACTGATTGGAGCCAACATCTAATGCATAGCAATGTTTTGCTCCGTTTTGTAATGCACAATCTGTAAAGCCGCCTGTTGATGATCCAATATCTAGCATTAATTTATCTTTAACATCAACATCGAAAAGTTTCAATGCTTTTTCTAATTTTAAACCGCCACGACTAACATATGGTAATTGATGTCCTTTAATTGTCAATTCGCTATCGACGGGGATTTTTTCCCCCGCCTTATCGATGCGAACTTCTTTTGAGAACACAAGTCCTGCCATAATCGTACGTTTTGCTTTTTCTCGTGTTTCACATAAGCCACGTTGAACTAATAATATAT
>DATMJF010000100.1:0-16603 GCA_035554455.1 Rummeliibacillus sp. | reverse complement strand
CTCCTTTTTTACTCGAAATTTCGCAGTATCAACTTTACTTGCTATTAGTAATCTTGCACTAGAGTTCAAAAGAATAGTTTTGATTTTGAAGGGTTTTTGACACTACTAAATCTCATTATCCCTACTCAGCAAGTCCATCATTAGCACCACTCAGAGGTTCATTGGCACCACTTTGCTTCATTATCCTTACTCAACAGGTGATTAACACCACTCGACTTCATTATCTTTACTCAGATGTCTATTAGCACCTCTCACAGTTCAATTCCTTAATAATAAAGAGCTGACAAGAATACGTCAGCTCTCTTCATGATTATTTAGACAACTACTGTTATCTATTTGATTTCTGTTTTGACTATTTCCATCGCTTTTTTCAATTGTGGATCGTCTTTTTTAATTTTCAAGCGAAGTTCTTCCATCAAGGCATAAGTAGTATCACCTTTTAGTTCTCCAGTCACTTTTAACTTATGATCTTTTTGGAACTGTTCAACAGCAACTGTTGTTGAAGCATCGTATAAACCATCAATTTTGCCTGGGTTATAGCCAACTGCCTTTAGCATTTTTTCAGCTGCTTTTACTTGGTCAGAAAGAGATCCTTCTTTTAGTGTCTTATCTGGACTTAAATATGGCAGAGAAGCATAGCTTGGGTAATTTACTTTGTAATCTGGTTGAATCCCTTTTTCATGAATCCAGTTGCCGTCTGGTGTTAACCATTTAGCAATTGTAAATTTAAGGTTTGATCCGTCTGGAAGGTTTGCAGCTGTTTGCATAGTACCTTTTCCAAAGGATTTCTCACCGACTAATTTTACATTTGCAGATTCACTTAATGCACCCGCTAAGATTTCAGAAGCTGAGGCACTACCACCATCGATTAACACAGTAACAGGTACTTTTACTTTTCGGCCACTTTTCGCAGTGACAACTTCTTTTTTACCATTACGGTCTTCAAATTGGACAATCGGTTCGCCTGTTTTAACAAATAAACTTGCGATATCTTCAACAGAATTTACCAAACCACCTGGATTTTGGCGTACATCAATGACAAGGCCCTTCATACCCTTACCTTCCATTTCATCTAATGCACTTAATAATTCTTTGTACGTATTATCTGAAAAGCTAGTAATTTGGATATGGGCAATTTTATCCTTTTCCATTGTTGCATAGACAGTTTCCACTGGAATTTCGTCACGAGTAATTTTCATGGTGATTAATTTATCAGCACCACCACGCTGAATTTCTAACGCTACAGAAGAACCTTTTTCACCACGGATTAATAATACAGCTGCTGAAGCTGTCATACCGTCTAGGCTTTTGCCATCAACTTTTTTAATAATATCATTTGTTTTAATACCTGCTTTTTCTGCAGGAGAATTTTTAATCGGTGATACAACAACTATATGACCGTCTTTTTCTTGAATTTCAGCACCGATTCCTTGGAAACTAGAAGAGATACTTTCATTAAATTGAGCTGCTTCCTTTTTATTCATGTAATCTGAATAAGGATCACCTAACGCACTAATCATTCCATCTACTGCACCGTTGACTAATGCATCTGTATCAACGCCTTTGTAATAATCTTTTGATATCTCATCATAAGCATTATATAATTTTTGGAATTCGTTATGAGTAGGTGTGCGAACTTCTACTACTTTTTCTTCTCCAAAAGTTAAAGCAAAGATCGTGATACCTGAAGTTGCGAGAATTAAAACAATAATCATCATGATAAAAGCGAAAGGTTTTATACGTATGTATTTACCCGCAGGTTTTATTTCTTGCCCGGGTTCTCCTTGTTGCTCTTTTTGTGGTTCATTGTTTTGTTCTGGATCAACTTTTGTTTTATCATCCATCTTGTTCACCACTTTCAATCTAACAGTGTTTCAAACACTACTTATAACATCATATCAGGAATTATGCTCTACGAAAAGAAAAAGACTGCCAAATTCTTGACAGTCTTAAAAAAATTTATAATTTATCTTAAAAACCGACTTTCTATATATCTAGTAAAAGCGATTACTTACATTGGAATAATTCTAAATATAACTGCTACTAAAATCATGACAATGGTTGTTCCACATGCCCATTTTAAGAAATTACGGTGTAATGCACCGAAATCTTCGCCAACCATCCCTACTAATAGATAAGTAGAAGGGACTAGTGGACTTAGTAGATGGACAGGTAACCCTAAAAGAGAAGCTCTTCCTATTAAGGATGGGTCAATACCATACGCTGCTCCTGCCTTAGCTAATAATGGAAGCACACCATAGTAAAATGCATCATTAGACATAAAGAATGTAAGTGGTGCACTGATTATTGCTGTAATTACTGCAAAATGTGAGCCCATTGAATCTGGGATATATTTAATCATAGAGTTTGCCATGGCATCAACCATATGAGTACCTGATAAAATTCCGGTGAAGATACCTGCTGCAAATACCATAGATACAACAGACAATGCATTATCAGCATAATTGGCTACCCGTTCTTTTTGATCGCTAACTTTTGGATAATTGACTATTAGAGCAATTGCAAATCCTACCATAAATAAGACAACGGCTGGTAGTAGTTCTGTAATTAAAGCTACTAGTAAAGCAATTGTTAACACATAGTTAAAGATAATTAATTTTGGTCTCTTATGTTCTGCAATTTCTACTGTTGTAGCCGCATGCTGTGGTACCGTTTGGAAATTGATTTCGATAATGCCAACTCTTTTTCTTTCTTTTTTTCCAACAACATAAGCCATGAATAGAACAAAAAGGACTCCACCAATCATTGTAGGAATTACTGGTGTAAATACATCAGACATTTCTAAATGTAAAGCAGTCATTACACGAGCTGTAGGCCCTCCCCAAGGCAATAGGTTCATTACTCCAGAAGCCGATACAGCAATTCCTGCTAATGTGATTGGTCTCATACCAAGTTTTTTATAAAGAGGAAGCATCGCAGAAATGGTAATCATATAAGTTGTTGTTCCATCACCATCTAATGAAATGAGAAGTGCTAATATAGCAGTTCCAATGGTGATTTTCACTGGGTCCCCTTTTACTACTCTAAGAATTGTATTAATAATTGGATCAAATACACCTGCGTCAATTAAAACTCCAAAAAACAAAATGGCAAATAAGATCATAATACCCGTAGGAGCAACACTTTTAATCCCCTCTAAAGCCATATCACCCATACCATTACCAAAGCCGCCTAATATAGCAAAAATAGAAGGAACAATAATTAATGCAAGCATGGCTGAAAGTCGCCCAGACATGATAAAAAACATAAATACTAAAATCATTAAGAAACCTAATAACGCCAACATTTCAAACACCCCTTAACTGTTAAATTAGTTAAATTGTAAAACAAGATGATTAATTTGTAAGCGATTGCAAAATATTGTCTTTTTAAAAAATTAAAAATCTTTTGTTCATTTTGTTCACGACAATTTTCTGGTGATAAGTTAACGGTTTTATGTAAATTGTTAGGTTAAGACTTCAAATATCTAACAAACTAGTTCCAGTGACTGCTTCTGCGCCTAAAAAAAGACGAAACTGTGTTAAAACAATTTCGTCTTTTTCATTTTGGGTTATTAAATTTTACAATATCTACGTTCTGGTCTGCCTACTGCTCCATAAACAACTTCTGCTTTACACGATTTAATGGAGGCCAAATATTCAAGGTAACGTCTTGCTGTTGTTCTGGAGGCACCAATCTCAACACCAACATCTTCTGCCGAAAGACTTGAAGGGCAATTCTCTACCACATTCCTTACCTTGACTAATGTTATTTCATCAATTCCTTTAGGTAAGGAAGATTCTTTAATTTCATCGGATGGGGATATTGATTTATTGTAAATTAAATCTACAAAATCTTGATTTACTTCATCCCTTGAATGCATTAGCTGATGTTTGTTAACATATTCCTCAATGGTTTGGTTGAAACGATCTAATTTTACAGGTTTAATGAGAAAATTCTCTACTCCATAATGAAGCGCCTTTTCAAACAATTCTTTATCAGTTGCAGCTGTAACCATAATAATATCCGTTTGAGGAAATTGTTGTCTGATGATTGGTAGTAAATCTGTTCCAAGTTGATCAGGCATATACACATCTAAAAGAAGTAAATCTGCTTGTTGTTGTTCCAAAAGTTGAATTACTTCTTTTCCATTTAATGCTTTACCAATCACATCAATTTCTTTAAAGCTTTCTAAAAACTTTTCATGAATTTCCGCTACACGAAAGTCATCTTCAGCGATTACTGTTTTAATTTTCATCTGATTCTACCCCCAGTAAATCTTTTGGAAGATACACTGTAAAGACGGTGTTTTCTTTCCCATTTTGTACTTCGATTATGCCTCCCAATTCTTTTACTGCCTTGTCGGCATTGGAAAGCCCGAACCCCCTTGGAGAATCCCCTTCTTTTGATGTAAAGCCCATTTGGAATATGGAAGATACATCTTCATCT
Source organism: Rummeliibacillus sp. (assembly GCA_035554455.1). Classification (GTDB taxonomy): domain Bacteria; phylum Bacillota; class Bacilli; order Bacillales_A; family Planococcaceae; genus Rummeliibacillus. The sequence continues at coordinate 12,154 of DATMJF010000100.1, read as the reverse complement.
GAAATTCCTTTTCCATTATCACTTACCTCAAAAATAATATCCTCCCCAATGTCAGTAGCAGAGAACTTGATGGTAGGATTTTTTACGTTCACAACTGCATCAAATGCATTATCAATAATATTGCCAAGTATAAGCGTTAACTGTGATAATAAAATATGATCCGGAAGTTTCTCTAAGTAACTTTGTGAATCAATTTCTAACATAATCTTTTTCTCTGAGGCTACTCCAATTTTCCCTAATAGAATCACTTGAATTTTCGTATCCTTTATTTGTTCGAATACGATTTGATTTTGAAATTGTAGTTCAGAGGTTTCTTTTTGAATCATTTCAATTGCATCTTCATATTCACCTAACTGCAATAAACCTGAAAGTACATATAATTTATTTGTAAATTCATGGGTTTGAGCTCTTAACTCTTCTGAATAAGTTTTCATTTCAGATAATGTGTTCATCATTTGCTCAATCTCCGTTTTTTCACGGAATGATGCAACAACACCTCTTACACTTTCCTTATCAAGTATAGGTGTACAACTGACAATCATAATTTTCTGTTTCCAAGACTGCTCGATATCTATTTTGGATTCCCCTGAATTCAACACACTATACAACTGACTTGAAGGAAAAAATTCATCAATCATTAGATTCCGAACGCTTCCTTTTACACCTAAAAATTTTTTTGCGCGTTGATTCATCGACGTAATTTTCCCATTTTGGTCTATGGACAAAATACCTTCTTGTACAGAATGTAAGACAGCATTTTTTTCTTTATATAAATGAGCAATTTCATAAGGCTCTAAACCTAACATTTCTTTTCGAATACTTCTAGCAAGTAAATAGCTTCCTATAATTGAAATTAGTAAGGCTAAAAGTGAGATAAAAAGCTCTTTTGAAATATCATTAAATATTTGCTTTTCAATATCCTTGACCAAATATCCAACAGAAACAACCCCAATGATTTCTCCATTCTTATTCAATATAGGCGATTTACCTCTCATGGAGAGGCCAAGGGAACCTCTTGCTTCAGAAATATAGGATTGACCTTTTTGAATTGCTCTCTCGTTATCTCCTCCGACCATTCGTTTCCCTATTTTATCTGGTTCAGGGTGAGAATATCGGATGCCCTCTTTATTTCCAACAACAATAAATTCTGCACCTGTTTTCTTACGAATTTGTTCTGTTATCGGTTGAATTATTTTAGATGGTTGTTCCGAATCAAATGCATTTATGATCGAAGGCATTACAGAAATCGTTTTCGATAGTTCTAAAGCTAAACGTCCTCTATCTTCTACTATTTGTTTTCCTTCCATATATGTATAGTAAGTTGTTAATAGGATAATCAGAATGAAGCTTAGTGAAAAAGTTAAACCTAGAATCTTTGTTTGAAGTGTAAATTTCCGCATTCATCTTCTTCCTTCATATTTTTTATTATAAAAATATTTTATCATTTTAAAGTAAATTTACTAGAACAATAAAATAGATTAATAAAATAGGATACGCGGTTAAGAATGCCGAAAAAGATCTTATCTTTTTCTGAAAACGAGACTGTTAGTCATTTATTCAGGGGAAAAGTTATATATGAGGTTATTTTTTATACTCAAATAATTATATTTACACATTAATTTTTCGTAAGTATCTATTTCTACTTAACTTAGGTATACATTTCCACATATTATAGATATACATTTCTTCTTAGGTAAACTACTGATGTAATTTAAAGAAGAATCGGGTAAAATCAAAAACCAGTTAGATATTATATTGTTTTATATAATAGTATACTGATAAAATATTATTCATATACTTTCTACAGCAATAAGAAGGAGCAATTTTTGTGAAAAAGATTAAAGTTAAAGACATATTAGGGCATTCCCACAGCTTAATGAACGATATGGTAATTAATACAGCAAGTCAATTAGAGAATGCCTATGTAATTATTAAATTAGATGATTTATTGAAAGAGAGAGGGATCACTCAAAAAGATTTAGCATTCTTAACAGGAATGAGAGTGGGTACTATTTCAGAGATAGCTAATGGTAAAGGTATCTCATGGAACAAAGCTCAATTACTATCTATAATGTCTGCTCTCAAATTAACTAGTTTCTCTCAATTATATGAGATTAGATTAGAAACTTCTCAGTATGAGGAATATGAAAATGAATCGACAGAATGGATAGCAACCAAAGAAATGCCTAACACCGTAAAAGATATGTATAGAGAAAATTTATTAAAATCTAGAGGATTAGATTAAATCAGGCGAGAAGAATATTAATAATTAAAAAGGTAATTAATCATCAGAACTTAGACGACTAATTACCTTTTTCTTATTAAATATACGTAAGAGTTCAGAAATATATTAAGCACTTTAAATCGAGTAGAGGCTAATTTTTTTCGAAAGTTGTTTTTAGACAGCAAATTTTTTCTTTCCTTCTATTGATACAGTGATAGTTGGGAATTGGGATTTATGCTTTCCTGTTTATTGTAAACCAGCAGCAGGTTTTAAGAAATGGAAGAAGATCCTCCTTATAACTAGTTAATAGAGTTACTCAATTTTGGCATCAATCATTGTTACTTTTCCGTTTTTGTCGATTTTATCCGTACCACTCTCTAAATTGGATTTCTTCTCCCACTTAATATAGTAAGCGTTCCCTTTCACTTCTACAGATAGAATAGTTGGCGAACCATTACCATTCGTATGCTTATTAATGACTAATTGTTCAGCTTCCTTTTGAGGTAGTGTATCCTCTATGTTAGAACAACCAACTAAAATAGATACCATTAAAAGTAATACAGATAAATAGAAAAAAAGTTGTCTAATTTCCAATTAATCCCCTCCTCATTTGTATAATTATATTTAAAAAGTATATAAATGCAAATAACTAAATTTTTGATATATTCAAAAAATATAAATACGAATATTAAGCTAATAAATTAGGAGATTTGCAAACAATGTAAATATCAAAGTTATCCAAGAACAGTTAGGACACAAAAATATACGTGAAACTCTAGATACGTATTCCCATATTGATATACGTCAAAAACAACAAGCAACACAATTATTTAATAAATTAAACCAATAAAAAAGTGACCAATTATAACCACTTTTTTGAAAATGGTCACTTTTGGTCACTTGTTAAAAATTATAAGTTCACAAACCCTTGCTACGACTAGTCTTGAATAGCAGCTTCAAGCGCTACAATGATCATATCATTGAAAGTTGTTTGACGTTCTTCAGAAGTTGTTGCTTCACCAGTTAGTAGGTGGTCAGATACTGTTAAAACAGCTAGAGCTTGACGGTTAAATTTAGCTGCTAAAGTATATAATGCTGCTGCTTCCATTTCAACTGCAAGAACTCCGTAGTCTGCTAATTTTTCGTTTTGGTTATCTTCACCATAGAATAAGTCAGCAGTGTAGATATTACCTACGCGTAAGTTAAGACCAGCTGCTTCTCCTGCTTTATATGCTTTTAGTAATAAATCAAAATCAGCTGTTGGTGCATAGTCAATACCTTTGAAGATGATTTCGTTCATTTTAGAGTCAGTTGTTGCTGATTGAGCAAGGATAACGTCACGTACTTTCACATCACGTTTAAGTGCGCCACAAGTACCCACACGGATTAGCTTTTGGCAACCGTATTCTTGCATTAACTCTGTTGTATAGATCGCAATTGAAGGTACACCCATTCCTGTTCCTTGTACAGAGATACGTTTTCCTTTATATGTACCAGTGTAGCCGAACATATTACGTACTTCGTTATATTGAGTTACATCTTCCAAAAAAGTTTCTGCAATATATTTTGCGCGTAAAGGATCTCCTGGTAATAGTACGATTTCAGCAATTTCGCCTTGCTTAGCGTTAATGTGGATGCTCATAGTTTATCTCCTTTTTCAGTTCATGTTAAAATTCTTTTCGTATTCATGTTATTTACTTCATAATACTTTTCCTATTGTATCAAGAATGTCTGACATCTGACAAATATTATTCAACATATTTCTCTTCGTATAGTTGCCAAAGTTCATCAAAAACAACCGCACTCATTTCTGGATCTGCTTTTTCTTCTATATATCTAGAAATGGTTTGAAAATCCTCATCCTGTTTTGGAAAACCATGATCGTGAAAAGCAGCTTCACCAAAGTTTGCTTTTGAATCATTTTTTCCTCCTCTGAAAGTTACTATAAAATGATAAAATGATGGTATCATATCGTTTCCTGCCTTTTGTTTCATTATATATTATTATCCAATTATCTAAAAAACACGATCTTCGAGTAATGCATTAAATAGGATTTTCTACCCTCTTCCAATTTATATGATTATATCATGAGAGATATTATTAGTTCTCATTTTTTACTCTATATAGTTCAAAAACATTACTCCTTGAAGAAAGTAATATTAGCATGTCAATAATCCTTTCAAATATTACAATAAATCCATGAATAAGGGAAATAAACTCCTTCAATCGCATTTGACTATCAGTTTAGAAACAACCATATCCAAATTAGCGATAAATACTCTTCAAAATGCAATAATTACAAGCTATTTAGCAATAACTCCCATCGTATTAAGAACATATTAACAGTAATAAGCTCTTCTTAAAAATCTCTAAAAAATCCCTTGTTTTTTCATTAAATTGGAAACTTTCTTATTGTTGCTTCGTTCTATTACTCGGATGCGAAACAAATACGAATGAAAACATGAAATCTACGCATCACTACCCTATTTTGGTAGTTTTTCAATGAGGAGATGATTCAGATGAAAATAGTAAAAACTTTACTATCTTTCATGGTCATGTTTGCCACTTTAATTACTTTTACAGCAAACAGTGACGCAACAACAACAAAAACAATGAGCGCAAAAGTAGCGAATAGCGTATATGTTCGCTCACAACCTTCTGTGCATGGAAAAAAAGTTGGAACACTATGGAAAGGTGACACTGTTATTGTATATAGCAAGTCAAAAACCGGCTGGGCAAAAATTAAATTCAACAAAAAAACAGCTTATGTGTACTCATCTTATTTAACGTTTACAAAGAAAGATGTAAAAAGCACAGATCAAAAACAAACAACTGCAAATACGAGTACAAGTACAAAACAAGTAACTACTAAAAAAACTTCTACAAAATCTACTAGTACTTCAACAAGCAAAAAAACAACATATCGCCCTGTAACAACAAACACTTACTACTATGTTGAAAACGGTAAAAAAGGCAAAATGTATTCAACAAACAAACGTAATTCAACTGGTTGGACTTATTGGTACAAACAAAATGGTACTGAAAAGAAACAAACCATTTTAGTTCGTGAATCTGCAAAAGGTTTAGATTACAAGTTTGAAAAAACAGGTACTGTTCGCCAAATCGTTTATCCTTTTACGAAAGGACAAGTATTTAAAGCAGGTACAAAAAACAGTAAAATTGTTTCTATTCAAAACAAAATGACAGTAAAAGCTGGTACATTTAACACTGTTGTAGGCGTTAAAGCTGCTGATGGTTCTATTACTTACTATGCTCCAAATGCTGGTGCAATTAAAACTGTTAAAAATAAAAAAGCCACTTTTGAATTAACAAAAATAACAACTAAATAAAGTGAAACTTAACTCTAGATGGGAGGGTTTTTCATTCCCGTCTTGAGTAAGAGTTGAACTAATCGTGCTTTTACGAGCAGTTGATCTCTTGCTGATCTTCTGATTTCTTACTTGAGGTTTGAAGTGTGAATCGTACTGCCTGTTAATGCGGGATAATCTTAATCTTAGGCTACCTAAAAATGTGTAGAAAATCACTTTTTTAGGTAGCCTTTCTTACGAATTAATTTACGATTTCTAATATTATTCATGCAAAAGAAATCGTGTTCGGTAGATTATAGATATACACTTTTCTGAATATTACATTATTCTATTGCATAGCATTGCTTAAAGTGTTAATATTTCATTAATTAAAATTTTTCCTACAATTAAATTTGAATTCTTATCCAGAGAGATGGAGGGACTTGGCCCTGTGAAATCTCAGCAACCACCATTTTTGGTAAGGTGCTAATTCCAGTAGATGTATGTCTAGCAGATAAGAAGATTGACTTTCGTGTTTTTAGGTCCTCTTCTTAAGAGGGCCTTTTATTTTTTTATAAAAAGGATGATGAAAATGACAGAAAACCACATTTCAACTCGCTTAGCTCAAATTGGGACCGATACGGATCCTAACACAGGTTCTATTAATACACCTATTTATCTTTCGACTGCTTATCGCCATGCAGGGCTTGGCCAATCAACAGGCTATGATTATACACGCACAAAAAATCCAACTCGTTCCGTTTTAGAAGAGGGTATTGCTAATTTAGAAAGTGGAGATGCTGGCTTTGCCTGTAGTAGTGGGATGGCTGCTATTCAGCTAGTGCTTTCACTATTTAAAACAGGTGACGAAGTCATATATACCGATGATATATATGGTGGTACATATCGACTTGCCGTTCAATATGAAGAACAATATGGCATTAAAGCTCATTTCACACCTTTCCAATCAGTTGCAGAAATTGAAGCGTTAATTAATGATCATACAAAGGCTCTCTTTATCGAAACACCGACAAATCCATTAATGCAGGAAATTAATATTATTCAATATGCAAAGCTAGCCAAAACACATAATCTTCTACTGATTGTTGATAACACTTTTTTAACTCCATACTATCAACGACCAATTGAGCTTGGTGCAGACATTGTGATTCACAGTGCTACAAAATATATTGGTGGACATAATGATGTGCTTGCTGGACTTGTTGTTTCAAAAGGAGAAGAACTTTCAGAAAAACTACTTTATAACCATAATGCATCAGGTGCAACACTTGCTCCTATTGATAGCTGGTTATTACTAAGAGGTTTGAAAACACTCCATGTTCGTATGAAACAACATACAGAAAACGCAAAGAAAATCGTTGCTTACTTAGAACAAGAGACTTTAGTAAAAGATGTTTTATATGCTGGATTAGGTGGTATGGTATCCTTCCGATTACAGCGTTCGGAATGGGTAGGACCTTTCCTCCAAAACTTAAAATTAATTGCATATGCTGAAAGTTTAGGAGGAGTTGAAAGTTTTATCACCTATCCTGCAACACAAACACATGCAGATATACCTGAAGAGGAACGCATTGCACGTGGCGTTGATAATTCGCTATTAAGATTTTCAGTTGGGATTGAAGAAGATGAAGATTTAATCGCTGAACTTAAACAAGTTTTTGCTATTATTCAACAAGAGGTGACGATTCATGACGCAAACTAAACAATCCATCGAAACAAGCTTAATCACTGCTTCTACAAGAGGTGATTATGAACAAAAAACAGGTGCTGTTAATGTTCCAATTTATCTCTCTTCTACATTTGATCAAGAGCATTTTGATTCTTTCGGTCCTTATGATTACAGCCGATCCGGAAACCCAACTCGAGATGCACTTGAAAAAACAATTGCCGAACTAGAAGCTGGAACAAGAGGATTTGCTTTTTCTTCAGGCATCGCAGCTATTGCCTCCGCCCTTCTTACTTTAAATGCAGGCGACCATTTAGTCGTTACGAGTGAAGTTTATGGTGGAACTTATCGATTTGTTACACAAGTATTAACGAAATATGGCATCACACATACATTTGCTGACTTTACAAACCTCCAAGAAGTTGAAACAGCCATTCAACCAAACACGAAGGTTTTATATGCTGAAACACCTGCAAATCCTTTACTAGGCATTACAGATATTCGAGGAATTGTTTCGATAGCCAAAAAACATGGTTTACTTACTTTTGTTGACAACACATTTATGACACCACTCTATCAACGTCCTTTAGATTTAGGTGTGGATGTAGTTCTCCATAGTGCTACAAAATTCTTAGGTGGGCATAGTGATATTATCGCAGGTTTAGCTGTAACAAAAGATGAAGAACTAGGCAAGCAAATTTACTTTATGCAAAATTCAATGGGGGCAATTTTAGGTGCACATGATTCCTTCTCATTAATTCAAGGAATTAAAACACTAAATGCACGTTTAACACAATCATCACAATCTGCATTGAAGATTGCTTCCTATCTTGATCATCATGAACTTGTAGAAAATGTCTATTATCCTGGTTTACCAAGTCATCCTGGTTATGATATTCATGCGAGTCAAGCTTCTAACGCAGGAGCTGTATTATCCTTTACCTTACCTAATCGTGAATTAACAAAAGCTTTTGTAGAACATGTACAAATTCCAATCTTCGCAGTTAGCCTTGGTGGTGTTGAATCTATTCTTTCGTACCCTGTAACCATGAGTCATGCAGCTATTCCGAAAGAGGAACGTGATAAACGAGGAATTACGGAAGGTCTTCTACGTTTCTCTGTTGGACTTGAAAATGTTGACGACTTAATTGCTGATTTTGAACAAGCCTTTCATATTGCGAAAAAACAAATAACAGTTTCAAAATAATAGAAAAAGCTGATGACCTATCCATAACAGGTGCATCAGCTTTTCTTCTATTATAATCGATAGAAACTTCTACTTTTTATGATTCAAATAGCTTTAGGTAATCTGCATATCCTTCTTGTACAAGTTGGTCTTTTGGAATAAAACGTAATGAAGCAGAATTAATACAATAGCGAAGCCCACCTGTTTCCCTCGGTCCATCTGGGAAAACATGTCCTAAATGTGAATCAGCATCTTTGCTTCGAACTTCAGTACGTCTCATGCCAAAACTAGTATCAAAATGCTCAGTAGTTCCCGCACCTTCTACTGGCTTTGTGAATGCTGGCCAGCCACAACCTGAATTATATTTATCTTTTGAAGAAAATAGTGGTTCACCTGAAACGATATCTACGTATAATCCTTCTTCAAAATGTTCATCAAACTCATTTCGAAATGGCGGTTCTGTCCCTTTTTCTTGTGTTACATGATATTGCATAGGTGTTAATTCTTTTAGTCTGTTTTCTTTATTCATCATGTCCCCCCCAATATTGTTGTTGAAATGCAACTCGTCCTGAACCAACAGAATAGAGCTCATAATGCGTTGGGTTTTTCTTATAATAATATTGGTGATAGGGTTCCGCTTTATAAAATGGCTTTGCTTCTAATATTTTAGTGGCAATTGGCATTTTAAATTTTCCTGACTCTTCTAGTTCTTTTTTAGATGCTTCTGCAATTTTCTTTTGTTCTTCGTCATGATAAAAAATAGCTGTCATATACGATCTTCCACGATCATGAAATTGTCCACCTGCATCTGTCGGATCAATTAACGTCCAAAAAGTTTCAACCAATTTTTCATAAGGATATACTTCTGGATCAAACGTGATTTGTATCGCTTCAAGATGCCCTGTTAAATCAGAACAAACTTGCTGATAGCTTGGGTTTTCCACATATCCCCCTGTGTAGCCAGAAATGACAGATTCAATACCAGGCTGCTCATCAAATGGTTTTACCATACACCAGAAACACCCACCTGCAAATGTTGCTTTTGCTGTTGCCATACTTTAGACCTCCTATTTTGTAGGAATTACTACATCAAGTATAATGCGGTTTTCTTTTAAATTGAATTCTTTTGCTTGTACACGCCCTTTTAGTTTTTCACCAAGAGGTACATTCATCTTTGTCAAATTCAAATAGATTTGTTCTTCTTTTGGTTGAATTACCATCCAACTAGGCAAATCAACAGAATCCTTTAACAATTTAAGGGCCGTATTAGGTGGTATATCTAGCATCCCAACCTCAACCGTTTTTTGCTTCAATAATAGATTTCCATCTTCGATTGTCGGTTCAAACGTCATTGTAATGGGCAAGTCCATTTCAAACACTGTTAACGTACTTTGCAATGTCACATCTTCACCTACAGACATTTGTACTGGGATTTTAGAGGTTTTCATTGAACTTTCTATTAATCGATTGGCCATATTCTCAAAGTCTTTTGGTGTTGTCTGAACTTCCAGATGGCTACCATCTGGAAGTTGGCTTGCCGATGGGGTCGGTGTTTCAGCGATTGGTCTTGTAATAAGATATACAGTAGAAACTATTGCAACTATCACAAGTGTGATGAGAAGTAGAAATGCCACTTTCCATTTATTCATCTGTGGAATCCTCCTTAAAATCGAATTGACCATGTGATAGTTTATTTAGATCAACCTCATGTAATGTTTTGATAATCCGTGCTGTCATTTGGTCGTAACCTTTAGCATTAGGGTGGAAAAAGTCCGTATGATATACCATATTATCATTTGAATCAAATAAATCCACTACATTAATAAATACTGCATGACCATCTTGATTTGCAAACCCTCTAATATCAGAATTCCATTCTCTCATTATAGTATTCATATCTGATTTTTCTTTTGTAAAGATAGACAATGGATTATATATTCCTATAAGAATAATCGGTGCGTTAGGATTACGTTCTCGGATAAGTTGCATAATCATTTCATATCGTTGTTGAAATGCTGGTCTTTTATCGTCAAAAACTTCTTTTGTAAGATCAGTAATATTTGAACGGACAATTTTCATCAAGTCGTTTCCGCCGATAGTCAAAGATATGATATCAGCTCGTTCGAGTGCATCATCAATTTTGCCAGATTGAATCTGATCGATTAATTGATCACTTCTGCGTCCTCTTTTTGCAGTATTTGTGACCGTTACTGATTTAACACCTCGCCAAGTTTCCATCTCTTTTTTCATCCGACCAACATATCCTTCTTTGCCTAGTTCATCCCCAACTCCCTCTGTTAAAGAATCCCCTAATGCAACATATTGTATGTCTTTAAGCTTGATCATTTTTGTAACTGCTATTTTGTTTTCTTTTTGTGAATTACTCATGATACCCGGTGCTTCGCATGCAGCTAAGATAAGCACAGATATCATCAGTATTACCCATTTTTTCACTTCTAATTCTTCCTCTCATCTCGACCTTGTCGCTCAAATGAAAGAAAGCAGGGAATGATTAGGATTCCCTGCCGCCTGTAATTAGTCTGTATAGTAGCAAAAGCCAATTGCTCCTGGCCCTGTATGTGTACTAATGATTGGCGACGTATAGCCAAATTTTACATCATTATAGCCTAATTCTTCAATCATTGTTTTTAATGGATCTGCCATTTTTAACCCTTGTGCATGAGCTATGCCAATACCTTTAATGACTTTTCCATTTGTGTCTTCTTGGAATTGTTGAAGCAAATATTTAATTACTTGTTTATGGCTACGCACTTTCGCGACAGGATTATATGCTCCACCCTCAAGGGATGCAATCGGTTTAATATTCAATAATGAGCCAATTAAACCTGTACCTTTTCCGATACGGCCACCTTTTATCAAGTTATCCAATGTATCTACAACTACATACAAATTTGTATTTGAACGTACATGATCTAATCTTTTAATGATTTCTTCCATTGTCTTACCTTCTTCAGCCATCTGCGCAGCTTCTAAAACTTGGAAACCTAGGGCGAAGGAAGTGAATCGTGAATCTACTACAACAACTTTTGTTTCTGTCATTGTCGCAGCTGCTTCTGCTGATTTTACTGTACCACTCATACCGCCAGTCATGGTTAGAACTAGTACTTCATCTCCATTACTACCTAATTCATCAAATAATTCTTTAAAGACACCTACTGCAGGCTGAGAGCTTTTTGGCAGTTCTGGCACATTAGCCATTTTTTCTAGAAATTCAACAGGACCGATGTCAACCCCATCAATATATGTTTCGTTATCAATTTGAATTGTTAATGGTACTACATGAATATGATACTTTTCAATTTCTTCTTTTGTTAACTCTCCGGTCGAGTCAGTTACAATATGAATTCGCCCCACGTTGACACATCCTTTTGTTCATTCATTTCATTATAAAATTATATTGTTATATAGTAAACTGAAAGCCTTATCATTTATATTACTAGTTTTTGTTAAATCGAACATGTGACATTTGTCAATCTTATTGACTTTTTGTCGAAATATGAATGAATACTGTTGCTATAATGAGATGAATTGAGAATGGTTGATCGAATATAAAAAGTGATTCTTAGAAAGTTGCACATCAGACTGCCTTCAGTCCTTTTCTTTGGAAAGCCGAAATAAACATAATTTTTGTATTTTGGCTTTCTGCAAAATAATGTATATTATATGTAAAAAGTTATATAAAATGGTAAAATTCAATTAATAACCAAAAATTTGAAAAGGAGATTATT
>DATMJF010000099.1:0-3759 GCA_035554455.1 Rummeliibacillus sp. | reverse complement strand
TGTCCCGATGGCCCTTGAGGTGGATAATATACCATTAAATTTCACTCCTTTTTATTAGGTCCTCAAAGATATTATATGTTGTATGAATTAGAAGGGGGATTCATTAGAGTGAAGATCTAAATCATATGTATTTATTATATTAATACCATCAGTTTTGTTAAGAAGTTATTTTAGAGGGAATTTGAACAATCGATATAACTTAAAAATGAAAAAGCCTTAATGCACGATAGCATTAAGGCATAGAACTTAACAAGACTGATTGTTGTTATGACTTGTTTGATTTTTTTCTGCTTTTGCATCCCATTCAGCAGAAAACTCAGTTTTTGAGTTATTGTTTTTGTTTTTGTTTGGATTGTCCACATTAGTTTGAGCTTTTTCGTTTGGAAAATTATTATTATGTCTATCATTACCAGTTTTTTTTGTCATGGATATTCACCTCCCAAAGATTAATGTGTTCAATTTCGGATGGTTTATTCTTATAAGTATTTAGTTTTAAGCAAAAAAGTTAAGAATAGTGACGTATAAAGTAAACAAAATAACAAAAGTCAAAATCTAATGACAGATCGAAAAGTGCTGCAAGAATTCAAAGTATGATTAAAAACACAAGAAAAAATTTAGTGAAGCATAAATAAGTATGGAATTCGAAGGTGAGGAAGAACCTGGACATCTTCAAGAGGAAAATCAACGTTGTAAACGAGAAATTGTATTAGGAGAAAAGGAAGTAGCAGATAATGCTGGAGAACAAGCTTGGAAAAATATTTTTAAGGAAAAAGGTTGAGGCTGTGATGTGTTTATTATACATTTATCACAGCCTGGAAATTTTTATTAGTTGTTGCAAATCGATTATTTCATATTTGTTGTCTAGTGGGGTTAGAGAATATGCCGTTATTTTTTATCTTTTATAGGAAGTTCTATACCTAAGTGTTCTAAAATCGCTTTTGTCATAAATTTAGTTGCTTGAACATCTTTTTCTATGTTACTAATTCTATTTTCCATGTTTTCTATAGTAATCAATGAGGTATTTAATGTTTTTTCAGTTAAATCTTCTGTACTTTTGATTCCCTCGAATATGTTATTTAATTCAGAGGCTGTTTTATGCGTAAGGTTATTCACATTACTAGTTATTTCGTGAATATCAACACCTAAACCTTCTTGTAGATCAATGATATTATGTTCAAACAGATCAACTTTTGAATTCGTTGCTTCAATGCGTTTGTCCAAATTAACAATATGTCCTTCTAATTCCTCTGTTACTTTTTTGAACCTATTAAAAAAAGTTTCACTTTGTTCTTGTAAAAAAATATTTAGCAATCTACTACGATTAAGAGGAAGGTTTCTTCCATCTCCACGGATTAAGTACGTACCTTTAAAAGTTGAATAGGGTTTATGCTCGCCGCTTGGTATTTCGATTCTATAGAATGGAGTTTCCCCCTCATTTTCAACATGAATTTCAATATCTACTGAAGGCTGACAATCACTTGCTTTATTTAAAATTGAGAGTTTTTCTTTGTCACCTATTGTACAGCCAACTACTTTACCAATTTGTTGACCATCTTCATTTATAGATTCGTCAACACCCAATAAAATAGCTCCGCCTTTAGAGGAATTCGCAAAAGCAACTAAATCATCAACGCTTAAACCTTTTTGATTCCTCTTATAATCCACGTCATATCCTTCTTCTTTATTTAAAAGTATACTTGCACGTTCGCTTATTTTCTTATTGTTCATCTTAAATCCTCCTGGGTATCTCCTAGATATAATTATAAAACAATTAAGCAAATTATAAATAATTTTGATGTTCATAATCATCTGATGTTATGAAAGAGATTCAACTGTTTATATTGATAGATAAAAATATTCAATCAGTCAAAAATCATAAAAAAAAATTTCAATTTGAAGACTATTATTTCTTATTTGTAAACTTTGTAAATTTTGATGAATTATGTAGAACTTTGTTGAATTTCAGAAAAAATTTAAGTATGATAAAAAAGTACTAGTTAATCATTTAGGTATATAATACCATGGAGGGAAAATGATGAATTGATAGGCTTATATATTTGTTTATGAAGTAAAAATGTACGCTTGGTAGTTAATGCTCCAAGATTATTTACTTCGATTTTTGTAAATTTCTAAATCATAAGAGAAGAATTAGAGAAGAGGATATTTAGTGCGGAATTTCTTAAGAAGTATTGGAAACTTAAAAACAAAATTAATCATTGCATTTTTGAGTATATTAATTATTCCTTCCATTTTTATTGGAGTACAATCTTATTCAACTGCCAAAAAAGCAGTTAAAGATGAAATGTTAGACGGATTTGCAAAAACGACAAATGTATTAAATATTTCGATTGATAACACGATAAAACCAAAAATGCATGACGTAGAGTATTTTGCCAATAATATTACCTTAAAGCAGTTTAAAAGAGATAATAGTCTTAAGTTAAGCCAACAATTTGATCAGTATGCACAATTACATCCTGAAGTTCTAAGTATTTATGTAGGCAGTAAGACGGGTGATTTAATTCAAAAACCAGATATGACAATGCCTGCTGGCTATGATCCAAGAGAAAAAGATTGGTATAAAGCTGCGATGGATAAACAAGGGGAACTAGTAATATCAGAGCCCTATCAAGATGCTGGTACAAAAGAATGGTGTATCACTATTTCTCAAACCAATAAAGACGGATCAGGCGTGGTAGCTGTAGATATCTATTTAAGTTATATACAAGAACTAATCGGTAAAGTGAAGTTAGGTAATACAGGATATGCATTTCTGTTGGATCAAAATAAAAAATACATAGCACACCCTACTATAAAACCAGGAAGTGTACCAAAAGAGTCCTTTTATGATCAGATGTATAAAAAAGAACACGGGAATTTTGATTACGTATTTATGGGTAAAGAAAAAGTAATGGACTTTACCACAAATAAACTAACGGGATGGAAAATAGCAGGAAGTGTACCTTCATCAGAAATTAGTGATGCAGCTGCACCTATTTTTCTAAAAACGTTTTTAGTTATCTTAATCGCTCTGGTTATCGGAGCTATAGTTATCTTCTTTATCATAAAATCTATTTTAAGCCCTCTAAGAAAACTAAAGGAAAATGCCAATACCATTAGTAAAGGAGATTTAACGAAGGAAATTAATGTACAATCCAATGATGAAATTGGACAATTAGGACAAGCATTTCATGAAATGCAAAAAAGTCTTATCGGTTTAGTGAAAGAAGTTGATCAAAATGCCGAACAGGTCGCTGCTTCTTCAGAAGAGTTAACTGCAAGTGCGGAACAGACAAGTGCTGCGACAGAGCAAGTTGCTACTGCTATCCAAGAAGTATCAAGTAGTGCAGAAAAACAAACAGATGGGATCAATAAGAATTCTGAATCCTTACACGAAGTAACTCAAGGTGTGACCCGAATTGCAGAGAATTCTATGAAAGTTTCAGAGCTTGCTTATCTCACAACTACACAAGCAGAGGAAGGCGGTATAGCTGTTACGAATACCGTTAACCAAATGAATTCAATTCATCAATCCGTATTAGAGTCAAATGCTATGATCGAATCTTTAAATGTACGCTCTAAAGAAGTCAATTCAATATTAGATGTAATTACCGGAATAGCGGATCAAACAAATCTTCTTGCTTTAAATGCAGCAATTGAAGCAGCAAGGGCTGGGGAACATGGTAAAGGATTTGCGGTTGTTGCTGATGAAGTTCGAAAATTAGCTGAACAATCTCAACAATCTGCAAAAGAAATACA
>DATMJF010000098.1:0-4054 GCA_035554455.1 Rummeliibacillus sp. | reverse complement strand
ATGCGATACTCAAGCCCATACAAAAAAATCCTGATTCCCACGGGGAAAGCCTCCCGCGCGTGGATATGGGAATGCTCATAAATACGGAGGCTATGGTTGGTAACCATATGGCATTAGGATCAATCATAATTCTCTCAAACACTGTAAAGCCGCATCAATCTCATTAAATGAACTACACAAGACCGGGCTATGTGATGAATAGACCATATAAACAATTTGAAAATCCACACTAAGCGCGCATTCATCATGTTGGTTTTCGCGAGCATTTTTCTCTGATGCGCAAGTATGTATCCGTCCATAGCCAATAATTCTAGTTGAAAAATCAATATGCGAATCTCTAGCGAAAGCCTTATCCTTGACAATCTGGGTAATTTCATCTATTTGCTCTTTTGTAATCATTTATGACACACCTTATTATATTTACATAACTTGCACTGCCACCAGAGGGGCGACCCATGAACCCGAGGTGGCGCAACGGTTGCATCATAAATCATTTTGGCTTTTTGGCGTAGTGTCTCGTAAAACTCGGCATCAAAGTTAATCAATTCGTCGTATAACTCACTATTATCCTTGTTTAATACAAGTATATATGCACTATGAAAACCCGACATTCCCATATAAGATTGAATTTGAGCGTAATATTCTTTACTCCATTTTTGAACGCCTTCTTTTACAAGCTTATTGAAACTTGAGTCCTTCGCAGTTTTAATTTCCAATACCGCTGCAAAATTCGGCATGAAAGCATCCAAATGTCCTTGAAAAAATTCATTATCTGGATCGCAATACCATAATTCTTTGTTATAAGGAGTCGGGAATTCTATCTTTACCCCTGCATCAACAAGCCAGTGCAGTATCAATCGCTCAAGAGCCTTACCAACCTCCAATATTCGTTTAGTTCTAGGCGTAAATTCCTCGCCTTTCTCGCCTTTAAATTGATACCAAATCTTGCGAAGGCAATCCCCGCCTATACTTGACGCACCTATATAATTCCTAGGCGCATCAATGGTTTTTGCCATGCTTTTATCTATTATTTTTGTTAGTTTTTGTCGCATTTCGTATCCTAAAAGGGAATATCATCCTCTATTTCATCATTTTTCACACCTTTTTGCCTATCAAAGGCTGTTTCAAGGTGATCTGATTTATGGGTTACAATCACGCTCACGCCTACTTCCGGCTTAAAGCCTTTGGCCTCATGAACTTCAGATACCCAGTTATACTGCCGTCCGTTGTCATTTGGTTCGGTTTCTCGAACTTTAATGCCCGCTTGCTTTCCTACAAATAAAGCCAGCTCTTGATCAGAAGGTGGATTCCCATGCGCAGGTTTAATGTTGAATAGTTGATGCAAAAGTTTAAACATATTGAGTGCGCGATGGCGTGCTTTTTCAGGGTCATTTGCACGTGGGTCGCCATAGACTTTAAGTTTTTGATTAACTTTTTGTCCTTTAAATGCGCCCTCACTTATTATCCAATCCAAAGATAAATATTTGTTTCCTTGGTATTCAGCATTAATAAATGCCTCAATACGAGCAAGCGCCATAGTGCCATCTGGTATTTGTGTAAACATCCGTGCAAATGCATCCTCGGCTTTCCCTGTCACTTCTCCCAAATCACTTTCCCAAAATCCACTCATGCCGCAACCTCCTCATCATTAAAATAGTTTTCAATCGCAATTTTTACGGTTAATAAATCGTTTGGGATTAAAAACTCGGAAAACATGCCCATGGGTGATTTCGCAAGAAACTCCCCATCATATTGGGTTTGAAATAAATACGCGCCATCCACAACCCGGGAATGCAATACGGTCGTAAATAATCCTTCAATAGTGATTTTCTCATCAAGCATTTTGCCAATAGTTTTGCATTTTGACCGCCCTGTTGAATCAACATCGCTATGTGCCAAAATGAAATTTGTAAGGCTCGGGCGCGTTGAAAGACAGGCATTTATAGTACTCCACCCATGGTTTGCAAGTTCTGAAAACTTATCAAAACCTTTTTCACTAACCCGTCGCATAAACTCATAAGCTAGGATATATTGCCAATCATCAATGATTAGCGTCGTAATATCTTGGCGTTCCCGGCTAACCATCTCAATGCATTTTACAACCGTTGCCCAGTCATTGGTTGCATAATAGTTGCCTTCTTTATTTTCTTTTGTGACCGGGGCATAATTCTTTTTAAACCCTCTAAATGGCAAAGGCTTATCTAAAACATTAATTATAAATGTTGATGCTGGATCAAGATTGCGAAGGGCGGTACTCTTGCCACTGCCTGATTGGCCTATAACTAAAACTGTATTGCTCATTAAATGCGCTCCCGAATTAAAATTCCTTTTTTACCCGGCTTCAAATCAATTAATTTAGCTAAATCCCGCTGCACTTTCTTAGGCGCGGCAATCATATACTCATCGCATAATTTCTTGTCGATAGAATAAGCCTTGGATTCTTTGATGGGGTTATATTGCGTCGGCAATTCTATTGCGCCTGATTCGTAAATCCTTTTATTTAAAGCGTATACAAACGGTGTCTTTACCTCGATGCGCCATGTGCTGTATTCGTAGGTCTTTTGTCCGGCGTGTTCATGACCAAGCGCGCCTATTATTTGTTCGGTTAATTTTTCTTTCTTGAGTATTAAACGTGCCATGTCTTTGTTCACACGCTCCAATTCTTTTACATGCGTATCTAAAAATTGCGCTCTTTCTAGTGTATCATCCACAAAATCGTTCATCTCATACCCTTTTACTTTAAAAGTCTACGTCGGTATTGACGTGCAGCCATAATAGCGCAATATTTGCTATAGCGCAATACTTATTGTAAACTATTTTAAAAAATAACGGAGAAAAACACGTGAAACCACAAGATGTACTTGATTATTATGGAAACGGTTACAGATTTAAGAAGGCGACGGGAATGTCTGATAGGTCGTTGGTTAATTGGATTCGCTGGGGATTTATCCCCGAGGGTTCGCAGCATAAGATTGAGCGTTTGAGTAATGGGGCATTAAAAACTGAGTGGACGAAAAAAGGCTAGTATTATAAGATGACCTAGTGCGGCATTTTCAGGGATGCAACACTAGGCTGGCGAAAGCCGTTGACAGTACACGCCACGAATTTGTGAGAATGGCATGTAGCTGTGTATAGTTTACAAAGGAGAAACATAAATTGCAAAGGGGATCTATGGACGTCGCTAAATTATCAGAAGAATTGCTTACATTACTAGCTAATTCTATCCATGACCGGGGAATCGAGTTTTTCTTTTCAGCTAAAGAGGGCGATCTTGTGGGTCAATGGATTAGGGATTTTATGTTGGATTCGGATGTTAAAAAGCCCGTAAGTGGAGATCACAACACGGGCTTTTTAAGTAACAATCTAACTAAGGAGTAAACCTATGAACAGGAATAACAAAACAAATAACAACTTAATGAGTATAGTATGAGTAATAGAATGATTGCAATGACTTTAGATATGAGAGGATTTAAATGACATAAATTAATTTAGGGCATCCCGCCCCTAGCCCGACTTACGCAATAAGCTGGGTACATCCTACAAACAGTTCTTAGCGGAACATAACGAGGCAAGTATACCATGAAAAATACAAAATCAAACCCTACCCGCAATTTTGTTAAACGCGCCCAAGCTAGATTTTTAACCATTGATGAAAATTGTATTAAAAATATGACTATTTTTGCGATGTCTGTCTATCAGAATTTGCGCCTCTTAAGTGACTTTTCTAAAGAATTTGATGAAATAGAAATTACTATTCCGAATCTTGCGCGAGCTTCCAAAATAAGTGAGCGCAAAACTTATCAAGCATTAAACGAACTAGAGTTCGAGCATTTCGTCATACAGCGCCTGAACTATCAGCATATCCGTTACGGAAAAATTAACTCATACAATGTAGCCCGTGATTACAATTATTTTCAACCTGTACAAAATTTACCAACCTCTGCACCATATGCAGTGCCTGTGGATAAGTGTGTACAAAGTTTAACTACCCCTGCACCTCATGCAGGGGTCACTGCATCTCATGCAGTACCCCCTGCACATGGTGCATACCTAA
>DATMJF010000097.1:0-9610 GCA_035554455.1 Rummeliibacillus sp. | reverse complement strand
TTGATAAGATAATCTCCCGTTTCTGTATTTTTGACCGCAGTCGTTCTAATCCCTTGAAGGTCACTCCCAGCACTAGGCTCAGTCATTGCAATTGCACCAACACATTCTCCAGATGCCATCTTAGGTAAATAATATGACTTTTGTTCTTCCGTACCCGAATTGAGAATGTAATGAGCCACGATATTTGAATGTACAGCTAAATTCCCAGAGATCGAATTAAATCCAAGACGGCTGAATTCGTCAATAATGCTTGCTGAAAACTGAAGGGGCGCTCCTAAACCACCATATTGCTCAGGGATATCGACACAGAGCAATCCCTCATCTCCTAGCTTTCTCCACAGCTCTTTTGGAATTATTCCATCCTCTTCCCATTTACTGTAGTGATCTTCAATTTCGTTTTTGGCAAATGCCTGAATTGTTTTTTTAAACAATGTGATTTCTTCTTCAATCGCTATTGAACTATTCATCTTTAGTCCTCCTCCGGTGAATCTTTTAATCTATTTAAATTGCAAATTCCTTGCCAAGTTTTTATTCTGCTAAATAAAGCTTTTTATTCACTTATGGTGTAAACTAAAATTAACATAATATTGTAAATTGTAAATAAAATTAACAAAAATATGTTAACTCCCATTTTTTTTATGGAAATGTACTTGAAAGGATTTGATGGATGTGCTCATTTCTAATCTTATGACAACGAATTTTAAATCCTGCACCAAAGAACAAACCTTGAAAGAAATTCTCCCACTGTTTACACAAACTCAATCTAATATTCTTCCAGTAGTGGATGATGACCATAAATTGATAGGAATCATTACGAAGAATAAAATCTTTCAACTATTAACCACTCAACCATCTTTTGATATAACAATTGAACAATATTGTAATAACCGTCCTATCTTCCTTCGGCCAACTGATGATATAGAAGAAACAAGAACTTTGCTTTTGAAACATAATGTGGGCCACGCACCAGTTGTTAACGAAGACATGATTCCCATTGGAGTCATGTCAACTGAGCAACTGCTTTGGTCATATAATGTTGTCTATAGCCAATTATCCTCTGTACTCGAGTTTGCCTATGATGCGATTATTCTCGTTAATCAAAAAGCAGAAATTACGATGGTTAATAAAGGGTTCACGGATTTATTTGGATTAAATAGTAAGGATGTTTTGGGTAAATCTACTTCCAATTTGTTTCCAGAATTAGCGATAGAAAATGTCATCAAAAGCGGGATTAGCATTTATAACTCTCCTCATCTTATTGAAGGACAACAATCATTAATTTCAATTTTGCCTATTAAAGAAAATGGGGAAAC
Organism: Rummeliibacillus sp.; assembly: GCA_035554455.1. Classification (GTDB taxonomy): domain Bacteria; phylum Bacillota; class Bacilli; order Bacillales_A; family Planococcaceae; genus Rummeliibacillus. The sequence continues at coordinate 8,297 of DATMJF010000097.1, read as the reverse complement.
AATTAGTGCGGTTTGTAAAGTAACTTACCGCGGGTTAACACATTTACACGAAGCGCTAACAAAAGTGAAGAAACTTGAGAAACAGCTATCTGACTACCAAAATGAAATCAGTGAAATGAAGGGAACAAAATATTCATTATTTGATATTGCCGGCGAATCAAATGTCATCCAAAAAGTAAAACACGAAGCACTCTTAGCTTCTAAAAGTATGTCTACTGTTTTAATTATTGGAGAAAGTGGCACTGGTAAAGAGTTGTTTGCACAGGGGATCCATGCCGCTTCGAAACAACGGGGAACCTTTGTCCAAGTCAATTGTGCTGCCATTCCACCTGAATTACTGGAATCTGAATTTTTTGGTTATGCAGATGGGGCCTTTACTGGTGCAAAAAAAGGTGGGAAAAAAGGAAAATTTGAATTAGCACAAAACGGCACTATTTTTTTGGATGAAATTGGCGATATGTCTTTAACTCTTCAGACGAAAATCTTACGAGTGCTACAGGAAAAAGAATTTCAACCAATTGGCAGTTCTAAGACAATCCATATAAATACGAAAATCATTGCTGCCACCAATCAAAATATTGAAAAACTCGTTGCAGATGGAAAATTCAGAGAAGATCTCTATTATCGGCTCAATATTATGCGGTTAAATATCCCACCTTTAAGAGAAAGAATGGAAGATTTACCCGACATCATTCAGGCGATTATGAAACGGTTGAACCAAAGTGGATTTTACATTCGAGGCGTCACACATTCTGCTTTAACAAAATTGATGAAGCATTCTTGGCCAGGAAATGTAAGAGAATTGCAGAATGTTCTAGAGAGAGCAGCAAATTTAAAGTCTGGTGACTATATTGATGCAGACAATATTCCAGACTTCAACTCAATCACGACGGAAGAAGAACTCTCCCATAAGACAACCCCTACCTATAAAGATATGCTTGACACTACAGAAAAAGACCTCATCATCTTAGCTTTGAAAGAAGCAAAAGGAAATAAAACAAAAGCAAGCCAACTACTAGGCATCAGCAGACCATGGCTCTATGCAAAAATGAAGAAATATCATATAGAATAGAATTTCGTTTATAACTGTCAGAACAATTTATAACTAAAAAGAGGTTGTCCTAAAAGTATGATTTAATAAAAAATGTAGTTATATAATTAGTTAAAAAATTGCTCTTCCCCCCTTTTTGTTACATTGTTACGAACATGCTATAACTTATTTTCTTCGAATCAACATATAGAGAAAAAGATAAGTAAAGGGGCTGTCCAGAAAGTCATTAAACACCATTTAATATTAGAGAGAATAGTAATTTTTGTGGTGCTAATCCGTTGATTGCAGTGAAGGGTGGATGCTTTCCGTGAGGCGTGAGTTGAGCCTCCTCCTTCGCTACGCTTAGGGCACTAAAAAACGATTTTACTCCTAATCTTTATAGTACAAATCTACTGTAACATGAAGTGGAATCAGCTTCGCTTTCCGCGGGCGAACCGACGAGCCTCCTCGCTGCGCTGTGGGGTCTCTCTGGCTCGCTTTCCCGCAGGAGTCTTCGCCGATTCCACTTCAACAAAAATTGCATCACAAAATTTTATTATTAAAATTCATGTATTTTGACTTTTTCAGTTGCCTCTCTACACTTCGTTCGGGGTCTCAAGCTTCACACTAATTCCACAGGAGTCACCACCCGAAACGTAGATCAACTTTTTATTAGTTTTAAGTAAATTGCTCTTCTTCTCTAATTGTGTAAATAGGATTTAGCAAGAGTAATTAGCTTTTCACGTCCGATATTACCTCTTATTTCAAAATCAATGACTTGATCATTAATGTTTTTTACTACCATCGTAATCATTTTTCCATCCTCTCCTAAATCAGAAAGAATTGCTACTGCATCTTTTTCTTGTAATGAAATGACTCTATCGTTTGGAAGAAGCTTAAACTTAACTCTTATTTCATCTTCATTTAACATTTGATGACTTCTTTCATCTAATGATTGTCGAACAAATGCCCATTGTTCTCCCTCATGAAATAAATCCCAGTATGCATTAAATTCTCTAGTTTCAGTATCACCGCTTCTTTCATTTAAGACTCCCGTTGATATTTCTAAAGGTATACTAAAATGTAACGGTCTTAAAATTTCAAATGGCGCTATCTTTTCTGATTCCTCCAAGTTAACTTTTGCAAATGTATTAAGGTAATCTGGATATGCTTCAAAGTTCAACCTAGGGGTTGTATCTGCTTGTATTTGAGTTAGTGTTTTTGCATCAATATCTTCAATTTCAACGTTATGCCATTTCATAAAAACACTTGCCCCTACAGGAGTAGCAATTAGAAATAATATGCAGCACGTGACTAAACCCATTTTCGTAATGCTATATTTAGATTTTGTTACATTGTGTTGCTTATAAGCAGACCAAACATCTTCAAATTTTACTGTCGTTTTATGCTCTTCAACTTGTGATTTTAATAAAGATTGAACTTCCCTCTTTTCAAGTTTCATAACTATGTCCTCCAATCCACAATAAATTTTGCTTACAGGATTTGTTTAACTTCTTAATCGAATAATGCAATCTAGACTTACATGTCCCTAATGGAATTGACAAGATTTCCGAAATCTCTTTTAAACTAAAATCCTCGAAATAGTATAGAATCACAACTTCTCTATTCTTACTAGGTAATTTCCTAATTGCATCTAATAACTCTTTTTTTATTTCCTTTTTTATTAATTCGTCTTCAAATTTTACGTGCTCATTTTCTTCATTTTCCGGGAGAAAATCTTTAAAAATAAGCCATTTTTGTCTTCTCTTTAATTCTCGAAAAGTATTTAATACGATTTTGTAAATCCAAGGCTTAATAGGTTTTGATTTATCATAAGTGTGATAATGTTTATAAATTCGAATTAAGGACTCTTGCGTAATATCATCTGCCAAGATTTGAGACTGAGTTAGCACATAAGCTGTTTTAAAAATATAATCTGAAAACTCATTAAAAAGCTCCTCTGCTCTTTCTTGAGAAATATTCTCCATTTCATACACCCCCTCTTTTTTTCTTCACAGATACTATGCTTTGAAATATCAAAAGGTTCATTTTTTCTTTTTTCTCACTTATTAAAAATCATCTTTTTATAAAGATGGTGTTCACTGTTGAAAACTATGTAAAATTGTAATTTAACTACCATAAAAGCTTCGTTTTAATTAATTTTACCCTACCAAATTATATTTTAGTAAAAAAATCCATTTGTTATGATATTTTTAAATATCCTCATTAATCTAAATTATATTAACAACCGTGTTTATCAGGGAAGATAACATAAAAGGATGAAACGATATGATCGCTCCATCCCTTTATGTTTTCGGTTCTTTTTTATTTTAAGCTCTGTTAAGCCTTATTGTTGATTATAAATATAAAATAAGGAACGATTTTAAATCGCCTTCTTATTTTCCGTATTATACTAATTTAAAAATAAGAACTGTTAAAAATATGATGATAATAAATGCAATAATCGTATAGCCAATATATCTAATTCCTTTTGGTTGTTGTTTTAAATGCCATTTCTTATTACTAGATGGAAAACCCATTGCCTCATTATCTGACTTTAAAGGGTTGAAGATTTCATTCTCACTAGATGTTTTGTTTTCCTTCATACAAGTCCCCCCCTTTGTAATAACGACTATTTATAGTATATACAATAATCCCTTTAATAACATTTTATTCCTTTATATTCCACGTTTTCTGATGGTTTTTATTTGTAACGAATATTAGATATAGATATCCCTGAACAGCTAAATTCTTTTAACTATTGATTTCAATCTATCTCTTGCAACCAATACACATACTTGCTCCTTACTAATTCCACGAAATTTAGAAGTCCCACCACATTTACTTAGCTTTCTACCTCTAATGTTTCGCTTTCCTAGGTTATTTTGAAACTAATGCAGAAATATCTGCTTTTAATACCAATTCTCCATCGTTTTTAAAGGATAATAAAAGCAACGTGACTTCCCCATTTTCTTTTCGTTCTTGCTTTTTAATAACCTCAGTCGTGACATAAAGGACATCGTCTGGAAATACTGGTCGAACAAACTTTAAATGATCAATCCCTGTTCCAGCAATAAGATCTTCACCCATTACATTTAAATCCGTCCATAGCTTAAAGGAAACACTAATCGTATGTAGCCCTGAAGCAATAATTCCTTTAAACCTACTTTGTTTCGCCTTTTCCTCATCAATATGCATATATTGTGGATCAAACTGTAAGGCAAATGAAATAATCTCATCCTTTTTCATCTTATAAGATTCTGTCTCAAACTTTTGCCCAATGGTTATCTCATCGAAATTCATATTAATCACCTCATACACATCTTTTGCAAATATCATGCCAATATCATTCCCTACTCCATATAGCTTTTTTTGCAAACAAAAAACAATCTGTAAAGCATCCTTAACGATTGATTGTTTAGAATACTTAACAGATTGTAAACAGTTAATAAAAAATAGGTCCTGTTATATGAAGAATTATAAAAAAATGTTACTAGAAATTTAACATAATATTTCGCATTTACTTTTTAAGGAGATATAGATAAAATAAAGTTTATTAAATAACATAAATTGGAATTTTATTTTGTGGAATTATTGGGAGTGATAGGGTTGGGGAATTTAGTTATGATGTTTATAGTAGTTGCAATTGTTTTTGGTAGCTATCATTTTTTAACGAAAAATAAGAGAAAACTAGAAAAATTTAGGAAAGAATGGGAAACAGGAGAGTTTTTTGCACGTAATGAAGATGATAAATCAGTTTCAATGTACTGGGAAAATAAAAAAAATAGTAACCCCAATTATGATGGTGTTGATCAGCTAACGTGGGATGATATAGATATGCACACTGTTTTCCAAAAAATCAATTACACGCAGACTTCGGTCGGGTCAGAATATTTATTTAATCAACTTCGAGACATTAATCCAACTCTTGAAAATATACAAGATGAAGAAGAACTATATGAATTACTGGGAAACAATCAGGCATTAAGGGAAGAGATTCTACTTATACTATCCGGGCTTGGAAAAAAGGATTATACAAACTCATCTTCTTTTTTCTATGAAGATTACAGTAAAATTAAATATGCAGCTATTTATGTACTTCTGGCTTTATTACCATTTGCTTCAATTTTTCTAATGTTTTATGACTTAAAATACGGGATTCTGAGTTTAGCGGGATCTTTTCTAATTAACACTACTATATACTATAAAAACAAACCAAAATTAGAAAATAATTTATATTCCGCATCTTACATAGCAGCTATCATTAATACAGGAAAACACTTTGCTTCTATTAAACATCCACAATTTACAAACTTTTCAAACGAGTTCAGGAATAATGTGGAACCAATTAAAAAAGTTTTAGTTTTGGACAATTTTGCTTCAATTGGAAGAGGCGGTGGAGATTTCGATGCTATTTTTGAATATATTCGAATATTATTTTTATTGGACTTTCTTTCGTATAACAATATTATTAAAACAATTTCAAATAATAAAGTGGAATTCCGTGAATTATGGGAACTTATTGGTCAACTGGATGCAGGAATAGCAGTAGCCTTTTACCGTAAATCACTTAATACATATTGTACCCCTACTTTTGTGGAAAAAGAGGAACTTTCGTTCAAAAATATGTTTCATCCACTTATTAAAAATCCAGTGACAAATTCATCGATAATAGGCAAGAGTACACTCATTACAGGGTCCAACGCATCAGGAAAATCAACGTATATAAAGGCAATGGCTATTAATGCTATCTTGGCACAAACAATTCATACAGTGTTAGCAGAAAGTTGGACAATGAAACCAAGTTATATAGTAACTTCAATGGCAATTCAGGATAATGTATTAGATGGTGATAGCTACTTTATAGCTGAGATAAAATCACTTAAGCGTATTATTCAATTGTGTGAACAAGGTAAACCGTGTATCTCTTTTATTGATGAAATACTGAAAGGGACAAACACAATTGAAAGAATAGCCGCTTCAGCCTCAATAATGGAATGGCTTTCTTTAAACAAAGGAATGAATATCATTGCTTCACATGATATTGAATTAACTGTAATGGCTAGTAAAGTATATATGAATTATCACTTTAGTGAATCAATTGAAAATGGTAAAGTTTATTTTGATTATACAATTCATCCTGGACCATCTAAAACAAGAAATGCTATTAAACTTCTTGAAATACTGGATTATCCAGAAAACATCACCAACAAAGCGACCAAATTAGCTGAGTATTTCACTGAATCGCATGAATGGGGAGTAATGAAAGACTAATTTATGAATTGGAGCTTCTGGTTCATTCAAAGGTTGTAGGAAAGTGTTGAAAAATATTTTCTCACAACCTTTAATCATTTATGAACCATCGTTTTCAATATTAAAAATAGAAGTGGATTGATTTTCTCCCACTTCTATTTTGTTTCTTATATTATCGATTACGAAGTTCCCAATCTGTACTCGTAAACTGAGGCGTGATGTTTTTGCGATCCGTTTTAATTTGTGGTTGTAACACATACCATCCTCTTTCATTTACAGAACTATCTGTTAAGTATTGAAAACGAATAAATTTAGTTCCCACAGGTAATTGATAAGATTGTTTTTGCCATTGATCGCTTGTTCCTGTTATTGTACCAAGTTCATTCCATGTGAGTCCGTCTAGAGAAATCTCTACTTTTCCGATATCGGCATCTTTTTCCATTCTGTACCATATTTGGAACGTAAGAACGGAAGACTTTTGAATATCGACTTCAGCTTGTAATATCGCCTTTTTATTGTCACCATATCCAGCAAACCACGCTTCCTTATTCCCTGGAATAGCAACAGGAATAGCATCTGCTGTCTGTCTTGCTACAAGTCTTCTTGTTTGATTTGTTGATACGGTATTACGTGTAGGATGGACACGATTGGTTAGTAAAACAACGATAGTTTTATTTTTTGGACTAATTACCAAAGAAGTCCCTGTATAACCTGTATGCCCCATTGTATTCACATCTGTTAACCCATCCATATACCAGCCTTGATTTAATTCAAATCCAAGACCATGATCATTACCTGGAAACGCTTGATTCATATTTTGTTCCATTAATTTTACGGTTGAAGGCTTTAAAATTCTTGCTTGACCATATTTTCCTTCATTTAAAAATGTCTGTCCTAATATCGTTAAATCATGTGCAGTAGAGAAAACGCCTGCATGACCAGCCACACCATCTAAAGACCATGTATTTTCATCATGAACTTGCCCCCATACGAGATTTCTACCAGTCCAAGGCTGATATTCGGTGGCAGCTATTCTTGTCTTTAAAGATGCAGGAGGATTGTACATTGTATCTTTCATCCCTAATGGACCTGTAATATGTTGTTTAACGTATTCATCCTGTCTTTGCCCTGTTAATCTTTCAACAAGAACACCCAATGTAATCATGTTTAAATCACTATACGTGTACTTAGTACCAGGCGGGTTAGTTAGACCATGTTTTAGAACAATTTCTAAGCGATCTTCTCTAGATGTTCCCATTTTATATAATGGTATTCCTGGTTCAAATCCGGATGTATGGGTCATCAGTTGACGAATTGTAACGTTTTCTTTCCCGTTTTCTGCAAACTCAGGTATATACTTTGCTACTGGGTCATCGAGTTGAAATTTTCCTTTTTCATATAATTGCATTGCTGCAATGGAAGTAAAAATCTTACTGATCGAAGCAATATCGAAGATGGTATCTTCTTTCATCAATATAGGCTGATCTGTTTCTGTAAACTGATCATCCAAGTATCGGTAGGCATATCCATATGCTTGCTCTTTAACTGTAATTCCTTTTCTTGTAACTGAAACAACGGCACCAGGCATCACTTTTTGATTGATTGCGTTTTGGATGATTTGATCAATTTCATTCAATGGTGCCTCAACCATTCCTGCATCCTTTGGTTGACCATCACGTAACACTTGTGATGATGAACCTGGATGGTCCCATGTAAATTGATCATACTGTTTGTTCACCTCTGTCTTTTTAAGTGTTGTCGCATAAGTAAAGTCTAGCATTCCAAATGAAATTGTCGCACTTATTATCCCTATTGAGCATGTTTTCCATAACCACTTTTTCAACTGAATCCCCCCTATTTATATTGTAGTCCGAATCCAAAATCATATAGATTAGGTATTGTAACAGGTAATTTTCCATTTGGTTGGATTTCCCCTGTTAATGCTTTAGCTAGTGCTCGAGTTGAGATATCACGATTCCCATATGTTAGGACATTGGCATCTATCTCTGGAAAT
>DATMJF010000096.1:0-3094 GCA_035554455.1 Rummeliibacillus sp. | reverse complement strand
TTCTTTTAAGAGAGTTGTTAGAGGAGGTAGCTTATGATTAGAGGCGTAAGAGGCGCCATTACGATTGAGTATGATGATGCAGGGCTTGTTTTACAAGAAACAACCAAATTAATGCAAAGCATAATTGCAGCAAATCAAATTAATCCGGAAGATGTTGCTTCAGTTGTTATTTCTACAACACCAGATATTGTCTCTGCATTTCCTGCAAAGGCAGTTCGTACATTACCTAATTGGAATTATGTACCTGTTATGTGCATGCATGAGATGAATGTACCTGGGGCATTACCACTATGTATTCGCGCATTAGTACATGTAAATACGGAAGCTACACAAAAGGATATTCAACATATTTATTTAAATGATGCTGTTAAATTAAGACCAGACTTAACAAAATAACTGAGAGAAAGAGGAGATTGTTTTATGAAATGGAAAGAACAAATTAATGGTATGCAAGCTTACCAACCAGGTAAATCAATCGATGAGGTCAAAAGAGAGTTCGGCTTAGATGAAATCATCAAATTAGCTTCAAATGAAAATCCATTTGGTTGTTCTCCAAAAGTACATGAGTTTATCGCAAAAGAATCCATTAACTTCGCTCTCTATCCAGATGGGTATGCTACTGATATGCGAGCAGCAGTTGCAAAACATCTTGGAGTTTCAGGAGATGAACTGATCTTCGGAAATGGCTCAGATGAATTAATTAGCATTATTTCTCGAGCTCTATTACATCCTGGTGTAAATACAGTTATGGGGAATCCAACATTTTCTCAATATGCATTAAATGCGAGAATTGAAGGTGCAGAAATTCGTGAAGTACCTTTAAAGGATGGTAACCATGACTTAGATGCAATGCTCAAAGCAATTGACGAAAATACAGCTGTAGTTTGGGTATGTAGTCCAAATAATCCAACAGGTGTTGTGATCGAAGATGTACGATTAAAAGCATTTTTAGATCAAGTTCCTAAAAATGTATTAGTAGTATTAGATGAAGCTTATTTTGAATATGTCACAAATGATAATCACAAAGACACTATTTCATCTATTCATGATTATTCAAACATCATTATTTTACGAACTTTTTCTAAAGCTTACGGCTTAGCTGCATTCCGTGTCGGTTATGGCATTGCAAACAAAGATATAATTGCTAAATTGGATCCAGTCCGTGGACCGTTTAATAATACAGTATTAAGTCAAGCTGTTATTCAAGTTGCTTTACAAGATCAAGAATATATTGAAAAATGTCGCGTCGAAAATACAAAAGGTAAAAAGCAAATTGAAACTTATTGCGATGAACACTGCTTACACTACTATTCAACAGATACGAATTTTATTTTAATTGAAGTAAAAACTGACAGTGATGTTGTATTCCAAAAATTAATGCAACGTGGTTTTATTATTAGAAGCGGTAATGCACTTGGAACACCAGGCTATATTCGAATCACAATTGGTACACAAGCACAAAATGAAGGCTTACTAGCACAATTAACAACAATCTTAGAAGAAGAAGGCGTCTTTGATTGAAGCAAACTGTCCTTGTCGTAGGGCTCGGCTTAATAGGCGGTTCAATCGCACTAGCTCTTCAAAAATCACCGAATATTCGAGTGATTGGTTATGATGCAAATGATAATACTCTTCAAAGTGCTAAAGTGTTAGGTGTAGTGCAAGATGTGACGAAACAACCAGAGTTCGCAGTTAAAAATGTAGATTTTCTACTTTTTGCGACACCTGTTAACGCCACGATTGAGTGGATGGAGAAAATGAAAACATGGGATATACCTGAGAATTTGATAGTTACAGATACAGGAAGTACAAAATCACTGATTATGCAAAAGGCAGTAGAGTTAAAACAATTAGGTATTACATTTATTGGAGGACACCCGATGGCAGGCTCCCATAAAAGTGGAGTACTTGCTGCAAAGCCATACCTTTTTGAAAATGCTTATTATATGTTGACACCACATGAAGATGAGGATGACAGTAAAGTTCAGCAGTTAAAAGAGGTACTACAATATACGAGAGCAAAACTTATGACGGTTTCAGCAGATACACATGATCAAATGACATCTGTCGTGAGTCATTTTCCACATATTGTTGCAGCTTCTTTAGTTCATCAGTTGGCTCAAGAAAGTGAAGGTAATACCTTAACAAAGATGCTAGCGGCTGGTGGTTTTAGGGATATAACAAGAGTAGCATCATCAAATCCGATATTATGGCGAGATATTACGCTTCAAAATCGTAAGCAAATCACAAATCAACTTGCTAACTGGCAACAGGAAATGTATAGAGTTCAAACACTTTTGGAAAGTGGAGACGATGCACAAATTGAATCTTTTTTTGCAGAAGCAAAGAGTTTCAGAGACGATCTTCCTGTTACAGCACAAGGTGCACTTTATTCAACATATGATTTGTATATTGATGTACCGGACTATCCTGGTAGTATTGCTGAAATTACAGCATATTTAGCAGATGAGCGTATTAGTATCACGAATATTCGAATTGTAGAAACAAGAGAAGATGTATTTGGTATATTAGTAGTTAGTTTCCAAAATGCAGAAGACAGGGAAAAAGCGGCTGCTTGTATCGAGAGACGCAGTCCATATGAGGTATATATTTCATAAAGGTAGGTGCGTTGAATTTGGCAGAGGTGAACTTAATTTATAATAATCCTTCATTAAAAGGCGAAATTACAGTACCAGGGGATAAATCTATTTCTCACCGTTCCATTATGTTCGGCAGTATTGCTGAAGGGCGTACAACAGTAAGTGGTTTTTTACTAGGTGATGATTGTTTAAGTACGATTGATTGCTTTAAAAAATTAGGTGTTGAAATTGAGCTAAATGGAACAGATGTAGTGATCAATAGTAAAGGGATGGGCAACTGGAAAGAACCTGTCGATATTTTATATACGGGTAATTCTGGTACAACGACTCGACTAATGTTAGGGCTACTAGCAGGATCTACTATTCATTCCATTTTAAATGGTGATGCTTCTATTGGAAAAAGACCAATGAAACGCGTTATTTCCCCACTAAGAGGCATGGGTGCAAAAATAACAGGAAGAATGGATGGGCAATATACTCCTTTAGCTATCAAA
>DATMJF010000095.1:0-6878 GCA_035554455.1 Rummeliibacillus sp. | reverse complement strand
CATCCAATTCACCTAACATTGTGATAATTTGTTCACCACATGTATCATATTTTCTCGCTTTACTTTTTAGTTCCTGTGGGGTCATACGAATTTGTCCTGCCACGTCTACCAGCTCCTTATCACATTTAATTGTAATTCATATAAAATATTGGAATTTTGTTACAAAATTAGTTTATTGAATTAGACTTAGATAGTCAATTAAAACTATATTAATATATATTAAATCTCGAAATAGAGATAGTATGTAAAAAATAGTAAAGATGCTTATTTAACGGGCATAATGTAATATAATTAGAATCATTCTAAATAATGCCCAAAAGTACTTATTTAAAAATTTCACTAAATTCAAATTGATAAAATACCATTAAAAATAATAAATTAAATCGCTATCCCCTTAAAATTTTAACTTTATTTTCCCTTCGACAAATTTCAACAAGTTCAATTTTATTAGTTATTTATAGACTATTTGCTTCTTTTTACTTAATTATACAATTACCCTCCTAATTGCTTCTATAAAGCGCTTTATGCTATATCGATATATTTTTTACAAGGGACGATTTAGGATTAATAATTGGAAATACTCTTCTCATTTATATAAAAAAAGCTATAGCCAGACTAAAAATGGCTATAGCTTAAAGAACTATAAGTAATTATTGCGGTTGTTTCGATAATTGTTCTTGTAACTTTACGGATAGATATTTACGAGCTTCAGCTGTTGTAATGCACAAATCTGTTTGATAATTTTCAAATTCAAGAACTACTTGAGCCCCATCTAAGTTTTCTATTATCGATTCGATCAGATATTGATTATTTAAGAACGCATCAAGTTGCGCAATTTCAGCAGCTACTTGCACATATTCTGACATATGCTCCCTCCTCTATTGCTGTTTTACATCGGTAGATATATTTTGTGCTACTTCAGGTACAAAGGCTGGTTCTTCATACGGATTAATCGTCCAACTATTCCCAACTGTAATACCTAAATATTTTCCATCATCAGGATCTAATATCTCTTGTTGTGGATACTTTTTAAACCACCAATATTTTGCAAGTATATAATATAATACTGCTCCTACGAAAAAGCCAATCAGTGATGAATACGTTGGGAAAAGATTTGCAATGATGCCACCAAAAATCCAAGAGATTAACCCAGCTAGATTAAAACCGCCTAAATATCTAAATTGTCCATTTGCCTCGTATAGACCTTGTACATTGACACGACGTTTCCGCAACAGATAATAATCAGCAAATAATATACCAACGATCGATGTTAAGATTCCACCAATAATGAGTAGGACAGAATTTAACATTTCAAATAAGCTCCATGGCTGTGATAAGGTTCCGATAATGCCCGCAATCACTACACCAACCCAGAAAGGTACGCGTGGACCACCGATATTTGAGAAAATCGTCGCTGCAGGGATCACGTTTGCAGATGTATTTGTTGACCATTGCGCTAGGACAATCATTAATAACAAGATTGCTAAGATAAAACCACTTGCTGATTGCTGTAACGCGTTAATCGGATCAGCCGACGCTACTGCCATATAACACACTGCACCGATGACAATCATGAATGTATTGACAATTGGCATGATGATGAGAGAACCAACAAGTTGTGTCCGGTTACGTTTAAACCAATTTCGTTCATTGGCAGGAGCTTTAAAAAAGCGTGATAAGGTAGGCATATCCGCTGCAAGGGTTGCCCAGAATCCCATATTTGCCATCACGACAATCATAAACGCTGTAAATGCTGCCATACCTGTAGTTGGTGATTCTACCCAAGACCATACACTTTTTCCTGTGGCTTCTGCTTTATCTGCTAAAGTAATATACATCCAACAGGATATTAATATAATGATTGGAGCTGCTAAATCGGCAAAACGTTCAATCGATTTTATCCCAAGTGATGTATTAAAGAGCTGTAATGCTGCAAATAAAAAGAAACAAATAAGCCAATTATCAAAACCAAACAGAATGTTTAAAATTCCGTTAATTGCAAGTGCACCAAAGTACGTATTGATTCCAAACCAGCATGAAGCTGTAAAACCACGCATGAACGATGGCAAATGCGTCCCAAATGTACCAAATGGTGCACGCATATAGACAGGGAAAGACAAACCATGCTCGATTCCAATATCACCAATGAGCACCATGAAAATCCCTATAAGAAGCGATCCAACTAGTGTTGCTACAATTAGCATAGGCATTGATAAATGAATAATGCCTGCTGCACCAATTGCGAATGCTGCAAGTACGATGGCCATTCCAATCCAAATTACTGAAAATCCAAATGCACTAATCTTTCGTTGATCATGAGTAATTGGCAACAAATCTGGAGACTTTAAATAATCATTGTTATTGCTCATTTTTTGATAACCTCCATATTCGAATATTCAATTGGCTTTAGAAATTGGCAACCTTGCATTTTTGCAAAATGACTAGTTACTTGCAAATGATTTAAGCATTGCTTGGCGCTCGTTCCATGTCATTGCAGGTACAGCATGAGGTAATTCTTTCATTGTAATTGCACCATCAACCGGACATACAATGGAACATAAATTACAACCAACACAATCTTCTTCACGCACTCTAAGCATCGGCTTGCCTGTACCATCATTCGTGTAGCGCTCAATACATTGATGCGAGGTGTCTTCACATGCAATGTGACACTTGTTACAGTTAATGCACACATCATTGTTAATATTCGCGACAATTTTATAATTTAGATCAAGGTCTCCCCAATCAGAATATTTTGGTACTGAACGACCGACTAAGTCCATTACAGAAGCAAGTCCTTTTTCATCTAGATAGTTATTTAAACCATCAATCATATCTTCTACAATGCCAAACCCGTGATGCATGGCTGCTGTACATACTTGAACACCTGTAGCGCCCATTAATAAGAATTCAGCTGCATCTTGCCAGTTCGAAATACCACCGATACCAGAAATCGGTACGTTGATATGAGTATTTCTTGCACACTCACCGACCATATTGAGTGCAATCGGTTTGACAGCTGGACCACAGTAACCACCATGAGCACCTTTACCAGCAACATGTGGGATTGTATTCCACGTATTCAAATCGACTCCTGCTAAACTATTAATCGTATTAATCATACTAATGGCATCAGCACCACCCTGTACGGCAGCTTCCGCTGTAACAGTTATGTCTGTTATATTTGGAGTCAATTTAACGATTACAGGTTTGGTCGCTGCTTCTTTCGCCCATGCAGTTTGTTTTTCAACGAGTGCAGGTACTTGCCCAGATGCAGATCCCATGCCACGTTCCGCCATCCCATGAGGACATCCAAAATTTAATTCGAACCCATCTACTCCAACAGCTTCTACACGTTTTACAATTTCATGCCATTTTTCCTGTTTTGGCTCTACCATAAGTGATGCAATAATGGTATGATTCGGAAATCTCTTTTTTGTTTCATAGATTTCTTTTAAGTTTACATCTAGAGGACGATCTGTAATCAATTCAATATTATTAAACCCTGCTACACGTTGACCATTAAAGCTTACTGCAGCAAATCGAGATGAAACATTTAAAATAGGATCCCCTAATGTTTTCCAAACGGCACCGCCCCAACCTGCTTCAAATGCACGCTGCACCTGATAACCTGAGTTTGTCGGTGGAGCAGATGCAAGCCAAAATGGGTTTGGTGATTCAATACCGGCTAAGTTAATTCGTAAATCTGCCATAATAGTCCCCCCTCAAGGAATTACGCGATTTCGGATATACTTTCAAATTGTCGATGAATTGCATATGCACAATCTTTTCCTTGCTGTGCAGCTGATACAACTGTTGCATCACCATAACCACTTCCATAGATGACATCACCACATGCGAAAATTTTTGGGTTAGATGTTTGTAACGTTGATTGATCAACCTCTACAATCCCTCGATTATGCTCAAGACCAAACTGTTCGATTAATGCCGTATGGCGTGTTTGTCCGATTGCTCGAATGACTGTATCTACTTGAATAATGAAATTTGACTCTTTGATTTCATGGAGTTTCGCTTTTCCCTCAACTTCCTCACCTAACTCCATTCTTACGCACTCTAATCCAATAACATTGCCTTCATCATCACCAATAATTCGTTTTGGTAACGATAGCCAACGGAATTCAACGCCTTCTTGTTTTGCAAAATCATATTCAAACGGATATGCCGTCATTTCATTTTCAGTTCGACGATAGATAATTTGTACTTGAGCAGCTCCCAAGCGAATAGAGCATGTCGCTCCATCAATCGCTGTATTCCCTGCTCCAATAACAGCTATACTTTTGCCGACAAAGTCTCTTGTGATTGTATTCTTCGTACTTTTCACAAAATCAATGGCATCGTATACACCGTTTAACGATTCACCTTCAATTCCAAGCATTGGTACTGTATTCATACCAACAGCAATCAGTATGCGATCGTAGTTATCTACAAGTTCCTTTGCTGAAATATTGTCACCAACACGATGATTTGTTTTAATTTCTACGCCAAGTTTCTCTATTTGTTCAACTTCCCATTGAACAATATGCTGTGGCAGACG
Source organism: Rummeliibacillus sp. (assembly GCA_035554455.1). Lineage (GTDB taxonomy): Bacteria > Bacillota > Bacilli > Bacillales_A > Planococcaceae > Rummeliibacillus. The sequence continues at coordinate 2,323 of DATMJF010000095.1, read as the reverse complement.
GAATGAAACGATGCCATACTGATTTAAACCACCAGCTTCCCCCTCCGCTTCGTAAATTGTTACAGCGTAACCTAAACGACGTAGTTCACGTGCTGCCGATAAACCCGCTGGACCACTGCCTATAATGGCTATTTTCTTGCCATTATTCGGTGCTGATTCAAACAAAGTTACATGATTTTCTCTAGCCCAATCAGTTGCATGACGCTGTAAATCACCAATTTTAATTGGTTTCTCCGCATGATTAAGTACACATGCTCCTTCACAAAGCTCTTCTGTTGGACAAACACGTGCACAGCTAGCGCCAACTGGATTTGCATCCAAAATCACATGTGCAGAACCTTTTAAATTACCTGAAGCAATTTTTTTAATAAAGCTTGGCACATTAATACTTGTTGGACATGCTTTTATACACGGTGCATCATAGCAAAATAAACATCGGTTCGCTTCTTCAAGAGCAGCGTATTGTGTTAAACCGGCATACGCTTCATCAAAATTCTTTTCCAATGAGCTCAACTCTTTCATAGCTATTGCCCCCTGTTATTTTGTTGTGTTTTATTTTGTAATTACTGGTTTTTCTTCTTCTTTTTTCACTTCACGTCGAATATATTGGCCACTTCCAAGTTTACCAACAAACTCTTTGTCCTTAATGACAAATGCACCACGACTTAATACACTAACTGGCTCACCTTTTACTTCAAGGCCTTCAAACGCATTGTAATCCACATTCATATGATGTGTTTCTGCAGAAATCACTCGTTCTACATCTGGATCGAATAAGACGATATCTGCATCTGAACCAATTGCAATTGTTCCTTTTTTCGGGAACAAACCAAATGTTTTCGCTGCACTTGTTGATACTAAATCAACAAATTCATTTATTGTAATTCGTCCCTTCGCAACCCCTTCAGAATAAAGAACACTTAAACGATCTTCGATGAACGGACCACCGTTTGGAATTTTCGAGAAATCATCCTTGCCGAGTTGCTTTTTACCGTTAAAACTGAATGAGCATTGATCAGATCCAATTGTTTGTAATTGTTTTGCCTTTAATGCATTCCAAAGAACTTCCTGGTGTTCTTTTGGACGTAGTGGTGGTGACCAAACATATTTTGCCCCTTCAAAGTTTGGTTTTTCTAGCGCTGTTTGATCGAGCACTAAATAAGGAGGGCATGTCTCTCCATATACTTGGTAGCCTTTCTCGCGTGCACGAATAATTTCATCTACTGCTTCTTTACAAGTTACATGTACGACATATAATTTTGCACCCGCAAGATTCGCTAACTCAATCGCACGTTTTGTTGCTTCGCCTTCCAATTGTGGTGGACGAGTAAGTGCATGATAAATTGGTGCTGTATGCCCCAATGACTTTGCTTCTTCCACTAGTTCATCGATGACAGAACCATTTTCACAATGCACCATTACTATGGCATCCTTTTCTTTGCCTACCTTAAATGCTTGGAATAATGTACGATCTGTTGCTTGGAATTCCTTTGCATAGGCCAAAAATACTTTTACAGAATTAATACCAGCAACCTCTAATGCTTCTGGAAGCTGATTTAAAGTATCTTCAGTTAAATCAGCAATCATCAAATGGAAGCCATAATCAATTACAGCCTTATCCTTCGCTTTGCTATGCCACTTATCGACTGCATCTAATAATCTAGCTTCACCAGTCGTTAGGCAAAAATCTAGTATTGTCGTAGTTCCACCAAAAGCAGCCGCAATAGTACCAGATTCCCAATCATCATCAGTTACGGTGTTATTAAATGGCATGTCTAAGTGTGTGTGCGGATCAATTCCACCTGGGAAAACGTATTTTCCAGTCGCATTGACGATTTCTGCACCTTCAGATTTAATACCTTGTCCAATTTCTGTAATCTTGCCGTCCTCGATTAATAAATCTGCTACATACTGATCTGCTGCTGTTACAATTGTTCCACCTGTAATAATTTTTTTCATACTGTTTGCTCCTTTACAAGGTTTTCAATTCTTGTTTTGAAATATTTTGTTGTAATGCAAGTACCGTACGCAGTAAAACATTTGCCCCTTTTGCACAATCTTCAAAGCTTGTTAACTCTACTTCACAATGACTTTTGCCATTGACACTCGGTACGAAAATCATTGCTGATGGAATATAGCTTGCGATGAATTGTGCATCATGTCCTGCACCACTATACATACGTTTGTACGAGTAGCTATATTCCTCACATGCATTTTGAACATGGGCACAAATGGTTTCATCAAATTCTACTGTATCTCGACTCCATAATTTCTCAAAGGAAACTCGACAGCCATTTTCTTCTTCCGGTAAACCAAAAATAAC
>DATMJF010000094.1:0-2935 GCA_035554455.1 Rummeliibacillus sp. | reverse complement strand
AAAATACAATCTAGCAGAATTGAAAGCACTAAAAGTCTTTAAGAAAGGTGCTGAACAATCATGAAAAAAAATTTACTATTAATCTTGATGGTTGTTATTTTGGCTATTTTGCCACTATTCTTCCAAAAAGGTGCTGAATTTGGAGGGTCAGATGATCAAGCTGAAGCAGCAATTACGAAAATTGATTCTTCTTATAAACCGTGGTTTTCAAGCATTTGGGAACCACCAAGTGGCGAAATTGAAAGTCTATTATTCTGTTTACAAGCTGCTATAGGTGCTGGATTTATCGGCTATTTCATCGGTTTCTCACGTGGAAAACACAAAAAAGAAGAAAGTAAAGAAGGCAAGGGTAAGCATGTTACTCATTGATCAATATGCTTATATAAATCGCCTAGCCAAGACTCATCCAGTAGAAAAAATTGTACTAGCTATTTTTCTATTATTATTTTCATTAACTGTCAAAGATGTGCTCACCTCACTCATAACATTTATTGTGATGAGTTCACTTACAATTTTGATAGCTAGAATTCCATGGCAATATTATTTAAAAATGCTATGTATCCCTGGTGTTTTTCTAATAAGTAGTATCATTGGTATTCTACTATCGTTCACTCGACACCCTGAACTTATTCACACTGCAATTTGGCAACTTCAATTGTTCAATTGGACTGTTTTTATTTCATCACAAGGTGTCAAAATGAGCATTCAGTTATTCTTTTCCGTGTTGAGTAGTATAAGCTGCCTATATTTTTTGACTTTAACAACGCCAGTCCATGATTTAATGCATGTTTTAAAAAAATGCAAAGTACCTCAATTATTTATTGAATTAATTGAGCTTACTTACCGATTTATTTTTGTATTTTTAGAGAAATCGGTTGAAATTTTCCAATCACAAAATTCACGACTAGGATATCTCTCTGCTAAACGCTGGTTGTATTCTTTAGCTATGCTTATTTCGTCTTTATTTGTCCATGTTTTCCAGCGTTCTAAGGAATTATCAATGGCTATGAATTCTCGTGGTTACGCTGAATCCATGATTTATCTTGAAGATTCTTACCAATATTCTTCTCGGAATTGGACGATAATTTTTATGATCATTTTGTTAATCATCGTTGTCTACATTCAGTTTGGGGGCATTCTAGTTTGAATGAATTATTCTTTGATATTCAGAATTTAACACATCGTTATGCTGATGGAACTGTAGCATTAAATAAGTTATCTTTGAGAATTGCAAAAGGTAAGAAGATTGCATTGCTTGGTAATAATGGAGCTGGAAAATCCACATTATTTCAGCACTTAAATGGCATTCTGCAACCGACTTCAGGGCAAATTCTATTTCAAAATCAGCCCATGAAATATAACCGCAAATCATTACTAACATTACGCTCCCATGTAGGGATTGTTTTCCAAGATCCTGATTCTCAGCTATTTGCTGGTAATGTACGTCAAGATATCTCGTTCGGTCCATTAAACCTTGGTTGGTCTACTGAAAAAGTAACTGAAATGGTTGAATGGGCAATGTCTGAAACAGAAGTGACGCCTTTACAAGATAAACCAATTCATTTCTTAAGTATTGGACAAAAAAAGAGGGTTGCGATTGCGGGTGTGTTGGCTATGAATCCTGATGTGTTTATTTTAGATGAACCATCAGCAGGACTAGATCCCTATTATGCAAAGCAGATTTTGCAATTACTCAATACTATTCATGAGCTCGATAAAACCATTATTCTTTCTACGCATGATGTGAATTTTGCTTATGAATGGGCGGATGAAATTGTTGTCATGAGTGATGGTGAAGTAATCTACCATGGTGATCCTTTGAATATTTTTGAACAAGAAGATCTATTATTAAAATCCCATTTAGAAAAGCCATGGGTATTTGAAATGGCGCAGGTATTACAAACTAAAAATGTAATTTCTAATAAGAAAGAGTTTCCAAGAGATAAAGAACAATTAATAGCATACTTGAAATGAAAGTTACCCAATATCTTCTATTTCAAGTTAAAGGGGCTGATCCAATTATTGGACAGCCCCTTATCTAATTTCACAAAAATATCACGATTCTCCAACTGTTACTTTTGGCAATAAATCCTTGATCGATTCTTCATTTCCTTCATGGAAGGCTTTTACAATTGCACTTCCGACAATTACCCCATCCGCCATCGCACCGATTTCCTCCACTTGTTCAGGTGTGGAAATACCAAAACCAGCCAATACAGGAATATCACTGATTTCCTTTAGATTGTGTAAATGATCATTTAAAGATTGACCAAATTCATTGCGCACCCCTGTAATTCCATTCACAGTTACAGCATATATAAATCCTTCTGCTGCTTTTGCAATTTTTTCAATTCGATTCTTTGGACTTGTTAGAGAAATAAGTTGTACGAGTGCAATTGGTGAATTGGTAAGTTTGTTTTGGATAATCTCCGCTTCTTCAATTGGTAAGTCTGGAATAATCAAACCCGCAATGCCTACATTTTCGCATTTTGCTATAAATTTTTCTATACCATAAGCTAGAATTGGATTTAAATAACTCATGATTACTAAAGGAACTTGAACTTCTTTTTTAAATTGCTCAATTTCATCTAATATCTCTTTTAAATTAGCGCCTTCTTTTAACGCTCGATTCCCTGCATCTTGAATAACTGGACCATCTGCTACTGGGTCTGAGAATGGAATGCCCAATTCAATTGCTGTCACACCAACTTGTTGCAAGAATAGTATTTGTTTACGAATGGCTTTAAGTCCCCCATCTCCTGCCATTATGTAAGGAATGAATGCTTTTTGCCCTGTTTTAACTTTCTCCTCAATTGCAAGTTGTAAAGGTTTAGTTGTCATTTTTTTCTCCTCCTAAAGCTGCTCGTACTGTCTCGACATCCTTATCTCCACGACCAGATAAACAAATAACAAGTATTTCGTCTGGATGCATTTC
>DATMJF010000093.1:0-4820 GCA_035554455.1 Rummeliibacillus sp. | reverse complement strand
ATTTCCAGCAGCACAAACTACTAGAATTTGCTTAGCGATTGCGTTTTGAATAGCTTGGTGCAACTCAAATACATCCTTAGAACCGCCGAGGCTCATGGAGATGATATCCGCCTTTTGTTCAACTGCATAGTTAATGCCATTTATGATCCAGTCGTATTGCCCCGATCCATTTTTATCAAGCACCTTTAAAATTAATAAACTTGCTTCAGGTGCAACACCAACTACTCCTGTACCGTTATGGACGGCAGCAATTGTGCCAGCCACATGGGTTCCATGGCCATTATAGTCGGTGTATACATCAGGACGTCCATTATCATCACCTGTAAAATTCCGTCCGCCGATAATACGCTCACTTAAATCAGGATGTGTGACATCGCAACCTGTGTCCAATATCGCAACAGTGATTCCCTTGCCTTTAGATTTCTCCCAAATTTTTGGAGCTGCAATAAGCTCAATACCTTTTGGCACCTCAGACACGACTTCGACAACTGCATTCACTTCATACGGAATTAAATGTAACTTTTGCTCCATCTGTATCCCTCCTGAAAGAATTAAGTTTCAAGTGTATTCTTGGTAGTTATTAATAGTTTAACAATTCAGAATTTATAAGAACAGTTACTATAGATGTATTTTAATTGAATTATCAGAATTTTAGTAGAAATAGAAAATAGTCTTAGTATCTGTCAGTCAATTACGTATGAATAATGCTATTCAACAATCGGGCGCTTTCCTTGAAGATAATAGAATCTAAAGTAATAGATTTAAATAGTAGGAGAGTGAAAGAATTATATTATTATCCGAAGCGTGGAAAAAGTATTAACAAGATAAAAAAATCGAGGGATATTCATCACTTTGTGAAGTGGTGAGGGGTTTCACTATGCTTACGGTTCAGCTTAATGGAATATCTTGACATCAATTCAATTTAGTTTACAATTGAGTAAACACTCAAAATTTCAGACAATTAGAGGTGGATCTATTGATATCAAAAAAGGATAAGATTGTACAAACTGCATTGAAGCTTTTTACAGAGCAGGGGTTTAAAGCAACAACAACAAAAGAAATTGCATTAAAAAGTGATGTAGCAGAAAGTCTTATTTTCTATTATTTTAAAGATAAAGCTGAACTACTTAATCATTTAATTCGTGAGTATTCATTTATTGGGTCAATGAGCATGGAGATGAAGGAATTAACGGAAATGGATCCTATTCCGGCTTTAATTCAATTAGGACACCTATATTCTGATTTTTTATATCTTAATAAAAGTTTCTTGTCATTTATTTGGTCCCCTGAAATGATACAGAACAAAGATGTAAATGTGAAGGTTATTGACCTTATTCATTCAATGTCTCAAGAAATCAACACGCATCTGACAAGGGCTGTTTCTGTTCCTATTGAAAAAGAGACAATTGAATTGGCGGCTTCGATGTTTCTTTCAACCTTATTAACACATTTTTTAGTTGGAGAAAGAGCATCAGATGAATTTCCTCTTGAAAATGATAACTATATTAAGAATGTAGTAACTCTAATATTAAAAGGACTTGATATTTCTAATTAAATATACTTTATTTTTTTGACCTATATTGAGTATTTACTCAGGGGGTGTTATATTTGGAAAATTTAATAAAAAAATATGGTTCATGGGCAGTTATTACTGGCGCTACATCAGGAACGGGATATCAATTTGCTCACTTATTAGCGGAAAAGGGGGTTCATTTAGTATTAGTTGCGCGTGATGAGAGGACTCTTTTACAAACCAAAGAAATGATCAGGAATCAATATCATGTTCAAGTCAAAACAATTGCTACGGATTTATCAAGTCCAGATTCTATTTCTGAAATTGAAAAAGTGACTCGACCATTAGAGGTAGGGTTATTGATTAACAATGCCGGTTATAGCATTACTGGGGAATTTCATTGTGAAGATTGGGAGAACCAAAGTAAACTGCTTGAAACCATATTAAAAACTCCTATGGCACTTACACATTTTTTTGTTAATGAGATGATTAAACGTGGTCGGGGTGGAGTCATTTTAGTTTCTTCTGCAGTTGCTTATACCTCTATGCCATTATGGAGCGTTTACTCAGCAGGTAAAGCAGCACTGTTGAACTTTGGGGAATCTATATCGCAAGAGTTAAAAAAGTACAATGTTGATGTTTTAACCGTATGTCCCGGAGCAATGAACACTAAATTTCAAGGACGTTCAGGAATTAGTACACCCGGCCTTATGGAACCCGAAAAAGTCGCTATATTGACTCTTAATTCTCTTGGAGTTAAGACTACCTTATTACCAGGAATGACGAATAGTATTATTTTTCAAGGGTTAGGACGATTTTTACCAAAGTGTATAAGGTTACCGCTATTTGAAAGTCTTATGAAGAAATTCCAAAGGCAAAGTAAGTAGTTTACGGTTACAAATAGATTCGTTAATTTTCACATAATGGATTTTTTATTTTGAGTTACTGGTTTTCAGGTGGTAATACAAAATTATTAACGTAGAAACAAAGTGCGGAGAGGTGTTGTTAAATGAACAATATGCAAGTTATTATATGGCTTTTCCCTATCCTTTTTATGTTCCATGATTTTGAAGAAATTATTTTTATGAGAGCATGGATCAATAAAAATAGAAGTTATATATGTGAAAGGTTTCCTAGATTATCCAAAAAGTTACTACCTCATTTTGAGCATATGACAACATCTGCTTTCGCTTTGGGGGTAGCTGAAGAATTCATTTTAATTAGCATCATTACTATTGTTTCTTATATGACAAATTGGTATGACCTATGGATAGGCTCATTTATTGCGTTTACTTTACATTTATTAATACATTGTTTTCAAGTATTGATAGTAAGGAAATATATTCCTGTTATTGTAACAAGCATTATTTGTTTGCCCATTTGTATTTATATCATTATGCAAATAATACAGATATCTTCGTTATACACCATTATTTTGTATTCAATTTTTTGCTTTATTATTATGGTTATCAATTTAGGTGTCATCTATAAGTTAATGGCTATATTTAGCCAATGGATAGTCCGATACGAACATAAACAGTGAACTTAACAGGCGCTATTTTTCTAACACAATCTCATATAAATTCAGCTAAAAGAAATGTCCGTACAAAAATACAGAATTTCTTAGAAAACCAGATCATTAGTTAGAATAAATTAGCTTTTTACATTGCTTTGATCCCGGATTATCATAATATATATAATATTGGAAGTGAGTGATTAACATGATTGGAATGCAATATAAGGTCATTTTGCCAAAAAATTATGATATGGGGATTATTAGAAAAAGGGTGCAAGACAATGGACATAAAATGGATGGTTTTCCAGGACTTAATTTTAAAGCATATTTAATCACTGAAGCAGAGAAAAATGGAAATTTATATAATTCCTATGCACCGTTATATATTTGGAATAACTATCAAGGAATGAACAAATTTATCTTTGAGGGTTATTATGACAATATTTTAGAATCCTTTGGATGGCAACAAATTAATATCGGTGTTCATTTATCTATCAACTTAGACAAAGATATTAATAAAAGTAGATATGTTGTTGAATATGCCGGAAATATTTCTGAAAGCAATTCATTAATCAATACGCCATTTACTACTATTGATCAATATGTGGAAAATGTAGAAAAGAGTTTGGGGAATTTATTAGTTTATAATCCTGATAAATGGGTCTATAGCCAATTCAGTTTTTATCAAGAAAAACCAAAAGTTTACTCATCAGACCACCTTACAGTATATGAAGTTTTGCATATTTCACAATAGCAATTAATCGTTAAAAACGATACAGCAAAAAAGGGAATAAGCGTATATGCCTTTTGTTAACGGTTATTTCCCTGAAGGTCTATCGAATAAAGAAATTAAAAAGGTGAGTAATATCAACGAAAAATGGATGGTTGATATCACGTACATCCATACTCTTCGTGGTGTACATGTTGATTATCTTTACAATGATAAAAAGCCGGGGTATTTACATTTCACTGCTTGAATTCCATTGATGTAAAATACCCCGTGTTTCATGAATTCTAATGTTGTTGAACCAATGTACATAATCATCCAGTTCAAGATCGAACTGTTCAAGTGAAGTTTTGCCTTATTTAATTGATAAATAAATTTCCATTTATTATTCTAATAATTATCGTATAGAAATTCTATTATTCTTTCATTCATTTGTCTTAAATGCTCTTCGGAAGGAATATGCCCCATATCATAGGTAGTAATAGATATTAAGTTATTAATGATATCTTCAGCTACTCTGCTTACATTTTCCGCAGGGAAAAATATATCCTTTTGTCCAGTAATAAGCAAAGTTGGAGCAATGTAGTTTATTAGCTCTTCCTTTGTTGTTAGTTTGGGCATATCTTGTTCAAGTTTTACATATTTAAAAATATCTCCAATAATTTGTTTATCGAATACCTTCATGCAATTGTCTGACATAATATTCGCAATTTTATCTAGATGTTTTCTCGATGAAGTTATTTTAAAAAGAATTAATGGCAATAAGATTTGCTTTATCATTTCTAGTTTTGAACCTAATTGAATTCCCGCTGGCGCCACTAATATAGAGCAATCTATTTTCTGTGGCAAAAATACTGCAAGTCTTAGAATAATTCCTGCACCATAGGAAGGGCCAATAAACGCACAGCTTTCAATATTCAAATAGTTCATTAACTCTTCTAGCCATAGTGCGAAACTATTATCCTTCGCTGAAATCCTATTTTGTTCACTGAAACCAGGATGACCAATTGTGTCTGGTGCATAAATTCTATACATTTTTGCAAGAGGTTTAAACCAAGATAGAG
>DATMJF010000092.1:0-4752 GCA_035554455.1 Rummeliibacillus sp. | reverse complement strand
AACGTAGATGGCGTATACTCTGCAGATCCAAAAACAAATGCAGATGCAGTAAAATATGATAATCTAACATACTTAGAAGTAATTCAACAAGGATTGCAAGTAATGGATTCAACAGCGTCCACTTTATGTATGGATAATGATATTCCATTAATCGTGTTCTCTATTACTGAAAATGGTAATATTAAACGCGCCGTATTAGGCGAAACAATCGGAACAGTTGTTAGGAGGAATTCATAATGTCAAAGGAAGTTATGGCAAAAGCTGAAGAAAAAATGACAAAATCGATTCAAGCATTTACTCGTGCATTAGCATCTATTCGTGCTGGTCGTGCAAATGCCTCATTACTAGACCATGTAAACGTTGATTATTATGGTGCACCTACACCTATTAATCAACTAGCTGGTATTTCAATTCCAGAAGCACGACTATTGGTTATTCAACCTTATGACAAAACAGTTCTTGGAGATATCGAAAAAGCATTGTTAAAATCTGATATTGGTATTACACCAACAAACGATGGTAATGTTATTCGTTTAACAATTCCAGCATTAACAGAAGAACGTCGTAAAGAATTAGTCAAATTAGTTAAAAAAGAAGCTGAAGAAGCGAAAGTTGTCATCCGTAATGTACGCCGTGATGCGAATGATGAATTTAAAAAATTAGAAAAAGCTGGCGAAATTACTGAAGATGATTTACGTGGTTTCTCAGATGATATCCAAAAACTAACAGATGCAAATATTGTTAAAGTCGATCAAGTTGCAAAAGAAAAAGAAAACGAAATTATGTCTGTTTAATCTTTCAGCAGAAGTCTCCACTTCTATTGGTGATGAGATAATACAGAATTTTTTCTACTTTAAGCAGTTGTTTAAAAAATCGCTGACAGTAGTTAAAGTCTCAGGTGGATGGTACAAATTTCTAATTGTGCAAACACAGTTCGAAATTTGTACGCAATTACGCTGAGGCGTAATTGATTTTTTTAGAACCTTGTGTTTTTTAAGACGTCCTATAAGTACAGGGACGTCTTTTTTTGTTAAGATTAAGGAAAAAAATTCGTATTTTTGATATGATAGAAGTAGTATACGTTCCGATTTGTAAGTTAGTGGAGGATTCTAAATGTTAAACAAACTCGTATGGGGAAAATCAGATAAACAACGTCAAGATTTACAGGAACGAATTTCAGAGATTTCAAATGAACAAGTGCCTGCCCATATAGCAATTATTATGGATGGCAATGGTAGATGGGCGAGAAAACGTGCATTACCTCGTATTGCTGGACATCATGAAGGAATGAAAAACGTACGTAAAATTACACGAGCTGCAAATGCAATCGGAGTAAAAGCCATTACGCTATATGCTTTTTCAACAGAAAACTGGAAACGACCAAGAAAAGAAGTAGAATTTTTGATGCGGTTACCTGAAGAATTTTTAGGTTCATTTTTACCTGAGTTAATGGAGCTGAATATTCGAATCGAAATGATTGGCGAAATGGATGCATTGCCAGGTCATACACAGCGCGCAGTTCAAAACGCGATGAATCAAACAAAAGAAAATACAGGAATGGTTCTTAACTTTGCATTGAACTATGGCAGTCGAACAGAATTAGTACTTGCTATGCAACGAATAGCCAAACAAATTAAGGATGGAGAATTAGATGTATTAGATATTACAGAGGAGAATATTTCATCTGGACTTATGACTGCTAATTTACCAGATCCTGATTTATTAATTCGCACGAGTGGAGAAATTCGTTTAAGTAATTTTATGTTGTGGCAACTTGCTTACACAGAATTTTGGTTTACGGAGATTCTATGGCCAGACTTTGACGAACATGCCTTTTTCGATGCTATCAAAGACTATCAAAAACGCAATCGCCGATATGGTGGATTGAAAGGAGAATAAGGAAGATTGAAACAGCGTATTATTACGGCGCTAATTGCCGCTGCACTGTTTATACCATTCGTCATCTATGGTCAATTACCATTTACCATTTTGATATATGTAATGGCAACAGTAGGATTATATGAAATATTGAAAATGCGAGGAATTTCTTTATTCTCAGTATCGGGGATTATCACATTACTTACTTTGTTTGTTATTTTAATGCCAGATAACTGGGCAAACCATATCCAAGAAGTGACATCGTATTCAAAGATTGAATACTTATTCATTGCTGTGATTTTATTGCTAATTTATACCGTACTAGTCAAGAATTCATTTACATTTGATGATGTCGGCTTTTTATTAGCTAGCGCTTTGTACGTCGGAATAGGTTTTCACTTCTTTGTAACAGCACGAGCAGAAGGCCTAGGATTTGTTGTTTATGCATTAGTAATTGTATGGACTACTGATTCAGGAGCATACTTCATTGGTAGAAAGCTTGGCAAAAATAAATTATGGCCTGAGATTTCGCCAAATAAGACAGTTGAAGGTTTTGTTGGAGGAATCGTTGTAGCCGTTATTTCAGCGATTATTTTCCAATTAATTGCGAAACTAGATATATCTTATGTGACATTAATAATAGTATCTATTGTAGCTTCTATATTCGGTCAATTAGGTGATTTAGTAGAATCAGCAATTAAACGTCATTATGGTGTGAAGGATTCCGGGAAAATATTACCTGGGCATGGTGGTATTTTAGACCGTTTTGATAGTCTATTATTTGTTTTACCATTGCTCTATTTCTTGCACTTCATTGGATAAGGGAGATCTTTTAAATGAAATCAATTAGCTTATTAGGAGCAACAGGCTCCATTGGCTTGCAAACACTAGATATTGTAAGAGAACATGCAGATGAATTTAAAATTGTGGCATTTGCAGCAGGTAAGAATATTGAAAAAACAAAAGAAATTATTCGTGAGTTTAAACCTAAATTAGTTTCCGTACAATTAGAGGAAGATGCACATACACTTTCTAAAGAGTTTCCTCATCTTGACTTTACTTATGGACCAAAAGGTTTAGTAGATGTAGCTACTTTTTCAGATGCAAGCGTTTTATTAAACGCAGTATTAGGAAGTATAGGTCTTGAAGCAACATTGGCAGCAATTCATGAAAAGAAAGCAATTGCAATTGCCAATAAAGAAACGCTAGTGACTGCTGGACACTTAGTAATGAGTGAAGCAAAAAAATATGGTGCACCAATTTTACCAGTTGATAGTGAACATTCAGCTCTATGGCAATCAATGCAAGGTGAAAACAGTAAATCTATTTCACGCCTAATACTTACCGCTTCAGGTGGTAGTTTCCGTGACAAAACACGTGAAGAATTAGAAAATGTAACGGTTAAAGAGGCACTAAATCACCCCAATTGGTCAATGGGCGCCAAAATTACAATAGATTCAGCTACCTTGATGAACAAAGGGTTAGAAGTAATTGAAGCATCGGTATTATATGACATGCCATATGACAAAATTGATGTATTAATCCATCGTGAAAGCATTATTCACTCAATGGTTGAATATCATGATACAAGTATAATGGCACAACTAGGAACACCAGATATGCGCACACCAATTCAATATGCATTAAGCTATCCTGAGAGATTACCACGACGGACAGCTGAAAGATTAGATTTAGCAAAAATTGGTCAATTACATTTTGAAAATGTAGATTTAAACCGTTTCCGTTGCTTAGGTTTCGCATATCAAGCTGGTCGAATGGGTGGTACCATATTGACAGTAATGAATGCTGCAAATGAGGCTGCTGTTGGTTCATTTTTACAAGGGAAAATTAAATTCCTAGAAATTGAAGACATTATTGAAAAAATGATGAACGATCATGTGAACATTCAACATCCAGATTTAGAAACTATTTTACATGTTGATAAAGAAACGAGAAAAACAGTTCAAACCATGCTAAAATAGCAATAGTAGTGATTTTACACAAGCTGAAAAAGGTGGGATTCCATGCAATCAATCATTGCATTCATCGTAGTATTCGGTTCCATCGTGTTTTTCCATGAACTAGGTCACTTCATCTTTGCAAAACGTTCTGGTATATTAGTGCGTGAATTTGCAATTGGCTTTGGTCCCAAGATATTAGGGATCAATAAAGGCGAAACCTTGTATACAATTCGCTTATTGCCAATGGGTGGTTATGTCCGTATGGCAGGAGACGATGCAGATGTGGTTGAACTTCAACCAGGTTATCGAATTGGAATGCTGTTGAACGATCAAAACGAAGTAACGAAAATCGTTTTAAACCAAAACAAGCAATTGCCTGATATGCTATTCCTTGAAGTGGAAAAGGCAGATCTTCAAAAAGAATTATGGGTTGAAGGTTATGATGAAGATGAAAAGCTTGTACGTTACAATATAGCGCGCAATGCGGTTATCGAAGAAAATGGTAGTGAACTTATTATTGCTCCATATGACCGTCAATTTAATTCTAAATCAGTGGGTAAACGAGCAATGACTATTTTTGCAGGCCCATTGTTTAACTTTCTTCTTTCAATTGTTGTGTTTATCGCTATTGCATTAATGCAAGGTGTACCGACATATGAACCAGTGATTGCTGGTGTTGTAAAAGATAGCCCAGCCGCTAATGCAGGATTGGAAAAAGGTGATGTCGTAACAGCTATTAATGGCAAGTCTATTGATAGTTGGCAAGAACTATCAGATGCGATACAAAACAATCCTGAAAAACAATTAACATTAGATATTAATCGTGATAGTGGTAATAAAAACATTAAGGTAACGCCAACTGAAAAGACAATTGATGGACAAACAATAGGTCAAATTGGCGTACAATATCAAA
>DATMJF010000091.1:0-8925 GCA_035554455.1 Rummeliibacillus sp. | reverse complement strand
TTTTTTGTTCGCATTTACTCACCTCCGATTACATAAAGCAAATAAGAGTTAAATATAGTAAATATCTGATAGCATGAAGTGGAATTAGCTTCGCTTTCCACGGGCGAACTGACGAGCCTCCTCGTTCGCTTCACTCTCTGTGGGGTCTCGTCTAGCTCGTTTTCCCGTAGGAGTCTTCGCTAATTCCACTTCTACAAAGATAGAAAAACATGATTTTTATTTTAAAAACATGTAACCTTACTTTTTAGTATCCTCTTTCAATTTAGAGCATCATTTTATATTATTTACGATCCTTTTCCCATGCTTTTTTCGTTGCATCGATGACTTCATCCCATGATGCTTTTTTGCTTAGATATTTTTGAATTTGAACACCTAACTCATCTTGACCCCATCCTGTTGGGTATCCCATAAATGTCCAACCAATTGTTTTTCCTTCGCTTGCATATTCGTACACAGCTTTTGAAAGTGGATCTGAGATCTTAGATGAATCATAACCATTGTATGCTGGGATAAATTTGAAATCATTTAACACTGTTTCTTTACCTTCATCAGATGTGTAAAGCCAATCTAAGAATTTCTTGGATTCAGCAATCACTTTTTCATCTGAGTTACTGTTTACGCCCCAATACATTGGAATCCCGACAGGCACACTATCACCTTTATAGCCTTCAACAGGAATTGGTAATAAACCAATACCATTGTTCGCAAAGTCTTCATCAATTCCAGCAATTGAACCATATACCCAGTTACCCTGTTGGATAATCGCTACTTTTTGAAGTGAGAATAATTCTTCAACTTGTTTTGAGTAGTCTAAGCTTACCGTTGGTTGTACAGAGTATTGATTTTGTAAATCTAGCACTTTCTTAAATGCATCTTTATATTTAAAGTCTACTTTTTTCGAATTAAAGGCTGTTAATACGTTGTTATCAAACTCAGGAGCCAAAAATGCATTTGATAGATGTAATCCAGTTACCCAAGTTTCTTTACCTGGTAAAGCAAATACAGATTTTAGACCTAGTTCTTTTTTCTTGCTATCTAATTCTTTCACAGCTTTTTCAAGAGAAGCGAAATCTGTAATAGAGGCTGGATCAATTCCCGCCTTTTTGAAAACATTTTTATTATAGATAAAACCATAACCTTCTTGATTGTATGGAAGTCCTAATACCTTTCCATCAACTGAAACACCATCAAGTGTGCCATCTAAAGCAGCTTTTGCTGAAGCAGTATCGGATAAATCTGCAAGTTTTTTGTTCCAGTCGGCTACATCCTGTGGTCCCCCTATATTATAAATTGCGGGTTCCTTGCCTGATGAGAATTTCGAACGAAGAGCTGCACCATAGTCTTCACCGCCACCAACTGTCGTGATATTGATTTTGACATTTTTATTTTCCTCTTCATATTTCTTCGCAACTGATTCAAATTGATCTTTGAATTCTACCTTAAATTGGAAAACATCTAATGTTACGGGCTCCTCTTTTTGTTCTTTCGGTTTTTCTGCCGTTTTCTCTTTATCAGAAGCACCACAACCTGTTAATATTGCCGCAACACCTAAGGAAGCAGCAAGTATGCCTGCACGCCACATTTTTTTCATCTTTTCCCCTCCGAATTTTGGAATTTAGAGCTTAGTGAAAACGTTTGCACAAAACTGCGAGAAGCGTAAGCTAACATATGGTCTAAGTTATGAATTTATTCACTGTATTCGTAACTCAGAATTTTTATCGAAAAAGTGAGCAAATTCTAATTGCATTGAGAAGTTCAGTTGATCATCAGGACGTAATTCCTCTTTTGAATCGATCTTCCCTACAAAAGATTGACCTTCGATGGATGAAAAAACCATTTGTTCGGAACCGGTTAATTCTGTCATTTCAACTAGCGAAGCAAACGTAAATATTTTGCTGTGAGTTGAAGTAGGGGTAGCTTTTGCAATATATTCTGAACGAATACCCATGACAATTTCCTTTCCAGTGTGTGCATTTAGAAGTGCATGGTGTTCCTTTGGTAAGGGTATTTTAAATGAACCAATTTGGAAAATACCTGATTCATATGTTCCGTTAAAGAAATTCATAGAAGGTGATCCTATAAAACCTGCGACAAAAATATTGGTAGGATCATCATAAACCTCTCTTGGCGTGCCAATTTGTTGAATGACTCCATCCTTCATGATGACAATTCGTGTAGCCATTGTCATCGCTTCCGTCTGATCATGTGTGACATAAATTGTTGTCGTCTTTAAATTATTATGCAATTTAATTATTTCCGTACGCATTTGTACACGTAATTTAGAATCTAGGTTTGACAAAGGTTCATCCATTAAAAAGATATTAGCATCACGGACAATTGCTCTACCTAAAGCAACACGTTGGCGCTGTCCACCAGAAAGAGCTTTTGGTTTCCGTTTCAAATAAGGGACCAAATCTAAAATTTCTGCTGCTTTTTCAACTCTTTCTTGAATCTCTCTTTTCGGAACTTTTCTCATTTTCAGCCCAAATGCCATATTGTCAAAGACACTTAGATGTGGATATAATGCATAGTTTTGAAATACCATGGCAATATTTCGTTCCTTAGGTTGAACGTCATTCATCCGTTCTCCATCAATGAATAATTCCCCTTCTGAAATATCCTCAAGACCTGCAATCATTCTTAAAGTTGTACTTTTACCACAACCTGATGGACCAACAAACACGATAAATTCTTGATCTTCGATTTCTATATTAAATTCTGAGACTGCTTTAACTTTTGCGTCATAAATCTTGGAAACTCCTTTTAAGGTTAATGTAGACATTGTTTACCACATCCTTTTTACTTAATCTTGTACAAGTAAGGCTGCTCCAAACATTCCAGATTCATTGCCGAAATTGGCTCTTCTTATTTCTAATGGTTGCAATTTTAGAGGGTTTACTTTATCAATCAACAAGTCCCACCAATCCTTAGCTGATTCTGAAACGCCACCGCCAATAACAACGCAATCAATATCTAATACGGCCTGCAAGTTGGATATGACGAGTGATAAATCTGTTAAAAATCGTTCTCTCACTTCAATTGCATTTTGTTGTCCATTAGCTGCTAAGTGAAATAGTTGCTGAGGTGTAACGAATGCATTAGTTACGGGGTCAATTACACGTTTTTCTGCAATCAATCTTCTTATCGCTGTGCCTGAAACATATTGTTCGCTACATCCTTTTCTACCGCAACCGCATGGTAAACCATGTGGATACAAAATTAAATGACCGACTTCACCTGCCCCACCATGAGCACCATTCATCACCTTGCCATCAAATACAAATCCACCACCTAGACAAGTGCCTATTGTTAAACAGATCACACGGTCGAATCCCTTTCCTGCACCTAACTTTGCTTCAGCGAGTGCAGCACAATTTGCATCATTATTAACTTCTACTCTAATTTTAGTAGCAGCTTCTAGCTGTGACTTTACTTCTGTCCCTTCCCAGCCTTCTAACTCTTTTTCATAAAGGATAATTCCTCTTTCGTAATCAACCATTCCCCTTGTGCCAATTCCAATTCCAATTACATCCGGAAATTCGAATAGTAACTTCTGAATTTCATTTTCTAAATATGGATATACCGGTATTTTAGTAGGAATTGTAACATCTTTAAGTACTTTTTTTGTTTTAGAGATAACACCTAACCGAATTTTAGTACCTCCAATATCAACACCAATTATGGAACTCATCTTATTCACCTCCAACTTCGATTACAAAGGCTTCATACGGTCGAACGATAATCGTGCCATAGGCAATTAAGGGGCATTCATAATTAGCAATGATGACATTCCCTTGTTTATCGTTCACTTCAAAGTTCTCCCAAGATATTTGCTCTGTTTCTCCAAAAAAATTGGCTACTATAATCCATTCCTGTTTTCCTAATTTTCGTTTATAAACAAAAAGGCTTGGGTGTTCGCGCAATAATAATTGAAACGATCCATAAGTCAGAATGTCATACTCTTTTCTTAACTGAATTAGTTTTTGATACGTGTAAAAAATGGATGAAGTATTTTTTAATGCATTTTTTACATTGATTTTCGAAGTATTCTCATTTATATCAATCCACGGTGTACCTGTTGTAAATCCTCCCTTTTCTGACCACTGCATAGGCGTTCTTGAATTATCACGCCCTTTTGCATAGATACTTTTTATGATTTCTTCATGTGCAATTCCTAGCTGACGTTTGGCACTATACATATTTAATGTTTCGATATCACGATATTCTTGAATATCTTTAAATCTAACATTCGTCATGCCAATTTCTTCACCTTGATAGATAAAGGGAGTTCCCTGCATCATATGAAGGCAAATCGCTAACATTTTCCCGGACAACTCTCGATACATCTCACTGTCGTTACCAAACCTTGATACAATTCGTGGCTGATCATGATTATTCCAATACAAACTGTTCCAACCAACATCGTGGAGTTCGAGCTGCCATTTTTCAAAAGTACGTTTTAATACAACAAAATCTAAAGGCTTTAGATCCCATTTTTCATAAGGTCCACTATCTAAATCCATATGTTCAAAAGTGAATATCATCTGAAGTTCTTTATTTTCTGGATTTGTATAGATTCTGGCATCATCAGTAGTTGTTCCCGGCATTTCTCCAACAGTTACTACATCATATTGTTTTAAAACTTTTTCATGTATCTCTTTTAAATACCCATGAATCTTAGGGCCATTTATAAAATGAGGACTGCCATCACAGAATTGATGATGAGACTGAATTTCTCTATCTAGTAATCTACTATCTTTTGATATAAAGTTAATGACATCCATTCGGAAACCACCAATTCCCTTATCAAGCCAAAACTTCATCACATCAAATACTTCATTTCGAACTTGCGGGTTTTCCCAGTTTAGATCTGGCTGCTTCTTCGAAAATAAGTGTAAATAATACTCACCTGTTTGCTCATCCTTTTCCCAAGCACTACCTGAAAAAACTGAGCCCCAATTATTAGGAGGCTGTTCTTTTTTACCATCACGCCAAATATAATAATCACGGTACTTTGAGTGGAGTGAGGAACGAGATTCTACAAACCAAGCATGTTCATCTGAAGTATGATTGACGACAAGATCCATGATTATTCGGATTCCATGCTGTCTACCTTGTACAATCAATTCTTCAAAGTCTTCCATCGTTCCGAATTCTTTCATAATTTTAAAATAATCTCGAATGTCATATCCGTTATCATCATTTGGAGAATCATAGATAGGACTAAGCCAAATGACTTCAATTCCTAAACGCTGTAAATAACCCAATTTTGAAATGATACCAGGTAAATCACCGATCCCATCACCATTTGAATCCATAAAACTTCGCGGATATATTTGATAAACAACACTTCGTTTCCACCAAGGTTCCTGTAACTGAACCATCCCATCACTCCAATCTAAACCGTTAAGAACGATGACCAATTGTAATAACTATACTTATGCAAACGGTTGCACATCCATGCTAAATAAAAGAGCATAATTTTGGGTATGCGATTTTGTAATTGTAGGCACCTACTATATTTATGTATAAAAAAAGATTGATACGATTTCTCGAATCAATCCATATCCAGGTCTTTTAATGATGAAATCAGTGTCATAATAGTGGGTAAGAGAATTATAAATGCAAGAATAATCCATATTGCTCCTTCTAAAACCGCTCCATTTCCCTGTGCAATATGAATCGTTTCCCAAATAACTAATGCAATTAGAAGAAAACTCATGTTTCTTATAAATGATAGCATTAGAATACTCTGTTTAATAATCCGCTCCATATTTGAATCGATCATTTCGATAGGAGAATTATGCCATTCTGGATGAGTTTCTAAAAATTGAAGTGCAATACCAACTAAAAGAGTAATCAAAGGTAATAAAAATAATTCCCATTTCGGTCCATAATGATCAATTTCTCCTTTAAAACCAAAATGTGTCGGAACTTTAGCAGGAAGATTGGACCAATTAAGAATTAAATAGGCTAAAGACGCAACAAACAATGCAATACCGACAGTATCCATTAAATGCATTAACGTCGTCTTTTTTATTATAGTTGTCGTTCCTTGCTCCATTTCAAACCCACCTTTAAATTATTTAGAAATAGCACTAGAGAAAGAGGCTATCTTATTCAGCTCTACTGAGAAATTTTTTGTCTACTTATAATTATGTGCAAAAATCTGAATATTTATGTATTGAATTATTGTAACGAATAAAACTAACGAAAATTTAGTTTTTCATATATTTCTTAAAGATAAAGTTGACTGTAATTGAGTTATCCATTCACGCTTTAAGAGACTCTATTTAACTATCTGAATCAATTTCATAAATCTATTTTTAGTTTTTAAATACGAATTTTCTTTTCACTATTCAGATTTGGATGTTCCGCTACAGACGGCGCTTTCCACGGGCTTGGCTTCAATCTCCTCGTCACTTCGTTCCTGCGGGGCTTTCAGCTCAAGCTTTTCCCGTAGGAGTCGCCGTCTTCCGCTCCACAATTAACAAAATTGGATAAAATTAAATGTTCTTATATTTTATATTAATTTAGCAATATGAAATTGATTCATCTAAAAAAGAAATAAGATTAAAGCAAAAAACATCATAGTCTGATGATTTTTGCTTTAACCCTAAATAGCAATAGCATTAGATAGTAGGTGTGTGTTCAATCAATTACATAGTTGTAAATTAATTCACTTCACCAAGTCCTAAACTCCTTTTTTAGAGGGATCTTCAATTTTTTTAGCATTATCTTTTCCTTTCAACTTTTAGCTTTTCGCTTGAACGTCCATGCTTTTAAGCAATTGGAAAAATTCAAGGAGAAGAATATTTAGCCCGAGCCACACACCACCAAATACATACCCAGCCGCCACATCACTTGGAATTTCCATTTTAAGATATATAAAACTTATAGCAATAAAGAATAGAATAATTAGGCCAACAATTGAAACGAATGTTTTTACCCAAATTTTGCTTACTATACGAACAAATAGAAAGATAAAGAAACCATAAATCACCATAATCATTAAGGATTTTTCACTTGGAAAAGCAGGAATAAGATCATTTATTAGAAAATCATGATTAGGAGAAAAGGTATGGAAAATTCGCGTTAAACTATCTTCATAAAGTTCGCCACCAAGTACAACAACCACAAGGGCTGTTATATACATGATTCTATCGTGTTTTTTCAATACAATACAAATTAGTGAGAAAAGTATTATAACAATCAGAAATGGCCAAGACCCCATTGATGAGAATATAAGCATGAATTCAGTCCATCCTTTATTGAAAATCAAAGGTATCAATGTCCCTATAAGTTCGTTAAAGTCCTGAAATTCATTTCCAAGAAAGTCTTGAATCATTCCAATCATTAATATAATTAGTCCTAAAGTGACCAAAGCTGTAATAGATAAAAATAACCCAGCTCGTTTTCGGGTATGAAATATTTGTAAAGAAAAATGCAGAATTCGAATTGCTGTATTTTTAAGTTGCACTTTATACTTTTTGTATATATAAATTGCTATGAGGATAACAGCTGCTACAATTCCACCTATAATCAAATACTTTTTAATTGAACTTTGAAACTTATCCCACTGTGGACCTAATATCTTTCCAAAGGTGATAAACACTGTTACCCACAGAAACGCCCCACTGTACGCAAACAGTGCAAATATACGAAACGGTATCCGGGTAGCCCCTGAAAAATAGCCAGTAATATGTCTAACCCCAGGAATGAAAAAGGCAATAATCAACAACTTATTCCCATGTACACTAAACCATTGAGATGTTTTCTTAATTCTCTCCGGCCCAAAATGAAGATAATGTCCATATTTCTCGAAAAAAGGAGTACCTAACTTATAACCTACCCAATAAGAAAAGGTCATTCCAGTAGATGCTCCAAGTCCAGCAATCAAGATGCTAAGAATCCAGTTCAAATGACCTTGGTATACAAGAAACCCACTGTAACTCATAAGAACTTCCCCAGGTAATGGAAAGGCAATCAATTCCAAAAAAAGTGCGACAAATAAGACAATATATCCGTACTGATCCATATATCCAGTAATATTATCCATGATTTATCCCCCCTTTTTTAATACAGCTTTAAGTTGATGTTTAGAGTATTTTCATTTGCTTGTTTAATTAAACAAAAAAACAATTCAGAAGCCCTGAATTGTTTTTTAATTTCATTTATTTTAAATTGAATTAATATACTTAAGTGCTTCTCTTATATGGACCTATTTGTTGGGGTATTACTCCATCTTGTACAATTGGAGTAGCTGCGCCAGAATATTTCATTTCTGTACCTGAGCCAAGACTATTAACTCAAGTTGTTTTTTTGATTAAGCATGGAATAACAGTAGTTGTATAAATCACCACCATGTATTGTCCATTCTTTTGATGTATATTCTACTTTTTCGTTAGGGTTAGAAGGGCTCAATTCTGTACTTTTTTCATTTTTACTGTTTTCTGTTTGAGTTGCTACATTTTTATTTGCCTGAGCAGCTTCTTCTTTTCGAACATTATCTTAGGAAGTCGCAATCCAAGCAAAGACGAACAGTATAATTAGACCAATAACCGAGGCAAAACCCATTGTCTTCCATAAAGTTTTATAGTCCAATAAACATTCCCCTTTCTATCTCAAAATGTAAGCGCTTAAATATCTTAGTATCAAGACATTTAAGGCTAATTACACTAAACTATGATTCAAATGACTTAGCTATGTATAAATTGATTAGGTTGAAAAATAAGAAGAAATATATATTCTTAGATTTCTCATTCAGTAAGTGGTAAAATATGTATTCAGAAAAGGGGAAGTGATTGATATGACAATTCAAACAGTTACATTAAATAATGGATTACATATGCCTGCAGTTGGTTATGGTACTTTTCGTGTAAAAGATAGTGCTGAACTTACTGAGATGGTTACATTAGCAATTAA
>DATMJF010000090.1:0-9193 GCA_035554455.1 Rummeliibacillus sp. | reverse complement strand
GAAGTGCCCTATGAAGCCCGGCAACCGTCACAGTGTGACACGGTGCCAAATCACGCAAAGTGTAAACTTTGGAAGATGAGAGAACGGTTTTCGTATAATTTTACGTGGACCCTTCTGCTAATCTTGCAGAAGGGTCCTATTTATTTTATAGAAAAATATTCAAATTAAGTAATCTTAATAGATGAATTTTTTCATTAAAAATTTGTATATCTATCTTTGTTGAAGTGGAATCGGCGAAGACTCCTGCGGGAAAACGAGCCAGACGAGACCCCGCAGCAAGATTTTCTCTGCGACGAAGCTAGCGAAGCGATGCAGGAGCACAAGCGAGGAGGCTCGTCGGTTCGCCCGCGGAAAGCGAAGCTGATTCCACTTCATGTTATAGCGGATTTGTACTATAAAAATTAGGCGCAAAATGGTTTTTCAGTGCCCTCAACGTAGTGAGGACAAGGCTTGATGCTTTCCCGCGGAAAGCGACCGTCTAAAGCGGAAATACTCTTCGTAATTTCGTGGATAGATTCGAACTAAGTAATTTGTGAGTCAGCTTTTATTCACAAACATAAAACAAAAACCCGCTCCAAACCAAGAGCGAGTCATTATGATTAAATATTCAACTATAAACCTGATAGCATTTCATCGTAGGACATTTTAATTGCTTCGTAGATAAATAATGCTGCCATCGTATGTGGTAATACAATTCGTTCGCCTAACTCATTTGGTAACAAACCTTTATTAATACCTAATGAAATATATGTGTATGCCAAATCAGCCATTTCACCTGCGTCTTCTTCCTTTTCACTTGCAACGACAGCAAAAGGAATAAAATCATCATATAAAGTATGTGCTAATGCTAAAGCATCGGGATGATTAGCATGACGAGTGAAAATACATACCCGATCTAAATCTGCAATTTCCACATCTTTTGTCCAACGACGTAATTTTTTAAAGGGCTCAGCCGCATTTAAAGCGTTGATCTCAATTGCTTGTAATTCATCAAAGCAAGCAAAGTAAACGACGCCATTACCGACACCAGCTTGAGCTAGTAAGCGTGCAGATTCTTCTATTGCTTCTTCTTGATTAGTAGCAACTCGTTGAAGTAATCCACCAACTTGAGTAGATAACATTTTTAACATTCTATTCACCTCATGAAGTTAATTATAGAGATGGATGATTTTAATTGCAAAATTGGAAAATGTAGATTTTTTGAACTTCATGCAGGAGAAAAAAAGGTAGAAACGAATACTATATATGGATAGCACAATAAGGAGTAGAGTATAGTGAAAAAAATATTAATCGTCGACGATCAACAAGGCATACGATTACTACTAAATGAAGTCTTTAAAAATGAGGGCTATGAAACATTTTTAGCCTCAAATGGAACAGAGGCACTTCAATATATAGAAAACACTAGGTTGGATTGTGTTTTACTAGATATGAAGATTCCAGGTATGAACGGATTAGAAATTTTAAAACATACTAAAAACCTATTTGCATCACTACCGGTTGTCATGATGACAGGCAATAGTGATATGGACGTAATTCGCAATGCTAAGGAACTTGGAGCGAATCACTTTTTCACGAAGCCATTTGATATTTTTGAAGTAAAGGATACGATTAACAATTTGTTGAAAGAATAAGTATAGACAGTGGTCAATACTTATTCTTTTTGTTATTATGATAGTGATATTATTCAATTTAATACCATGCTACATCCTAAAGGAGGATTTACTAATGGCCTTGGTTTCAATGAAAGAAATGTTAATTACAGCAAAAGAGAATGGATATGCTGTTGGTCAATTCAACATTAATAACCTTGAATGGACTCAAGCAATTCTACAAGCAGCAGAAGAAGAAAAATCACCGGTAATTCTTGGTGTATCTGAAGGTGCTGGCAAATATATGGGCGGCTTTGTAGCTGTAGTTCAAATGGTTAAAGGGCTAATGGAAAGTTACAAGACAACTGTACCAGTAGCAATCCACTTAGATCACGGTTCTAGCTTCGAAAAATGTAAAGAAGCAGTAGATGCAGGTTTCACATCTGTAATGATCGACGCTTCTCATCATCCTTTCGAAGAAAACATTGAAATCACTTCAAAAGTTGTAGAATACGCACATGCACATGGCGTTTCTGTTGAAGCAGAACTTGGTACTGTAGGTGGTGACGAAGATGGCGTTATCGGCGGTATCATGTACGCTGATCCAGAAGAATGCCGTAAAATGGTTGAAGCAACTTCAATTGATTGCTTAGCACCAGCACTTGGCTCAGTCCACGGTCCATATCATGGTGAACCAAACTTGGGCTTTAAAGAAATGGAAGAAATCTCAGAACTAGCTGAGCTTCCATTAGTACTACATGGTGGTACTGGTATCCCAACAAAAGACATTCAACGTTCTATTTCTTTAGGAACTGCGAAAATTAATGTAAACACTGAAAATCAAATTGCTGCTACAAAAGTGATTCGTGAAATTTTGGACAAAGACAAAGAAGTTTACGATCCACGTAAATTCTTAGGACCAGCTCGTGAAGCTATTAAAGCGACTGTTGTTGGTAAAATTCGTGAATTTGGTAGCTCACAAAAAGCTTAAGCATATATTTTAATAGAGAGAAGTGGGAGAAGATATCGATTGTGAAGTCGGATCTTCTCCATTTTTCCATCATTCAGGAGGAATATAAATTGAAATTTTTCATCGATACAGCAAATTTTGAAGAAATTAAAGAAGCACACTCTTGGGGCATTATCTCAGGTGTTACAACAAACCCATCTTTAGTAGCAAAAGAAAAAAACGTTTCATTTCATGATCGTTTAAAAGAAATCGCTGAATTAGTAGATGGCTCAGTAAGTGGGGAAGTTATTTCCTTAGATGCTAAAGGGATGATTGAAGAAGGTCATGAACTAGCTAAAATTGCTCCAAACATCACAGTTAAATTGCCAATGACTCCAGCGGGTTTAACAGCATGTTCAACACTTTCTAAAGAAGGTATCAAAACAAACGTAACACTAATCTTTAGTGCAAACCAAGCATTACTTGCAGCACGTGCAGGCGCAACTTATGTTTCACCATTCTTAGGCCGCTTAGATGATATCGGTCAAGAGGGTACAGAATTAGTACGCGAAATCGCTGAAATTTTTGCAATTCATGAAATTTCAACTCAAATCATCGCTGCTTCAATTCGTCATCCACAACATATTACAGAAGCTGCTCTTGCAGGTGCACACATTGCAACAACACCATTTAAAGTATTAAAACAATTATTTAATCATCCGTTGACTGATAAAGGGATTGAAGGTTTCATGAAAGATTGGGCAAATAAAGATAAATAATTAAGGAGATTCAAATGGACGTATATAAAATTGCAGGAGAAAAACATTTAAAAGGCACGATTAAAGTTAGTGGTGCTAAAAACAGTGCAGTTGCTTTAATCCCGGCTTCTATTTTGGCTAATTCTCCTGTAACTATTGAAGGATTACCAGAAATTTTAGATGTTTGGACATTGAAGGCCTTACTTGAAGAAATTGGCGGAGAAGTTGAATTTATTGACGGTCACATGGTAATTGATCCTCGTCCAATGATTGATATGCCATTACCAAATGGTAATGTCAAAAAACTACGTGCTTCATATTACTTAATGGGTGCTATGCTAGGTCGTTTTAAAAAAGCAGTAATTGGCCTACCAGGAGGATGTCATTTAGGACCACGCCCAATCGACCAACATATCAAAGGCTTTGAAGCTTTAGGCGCACAAGTTACAAATGAGCACGGAGCTATTTATTTACGCGCAGAAGAACTACACGGTGCCAAAATTTACTTAGATGTGAGTAGCGTAGGTGCTACGATTAACATTATGCTTGCAGCTGTGCTAGCAAAAGGTAAAACGGTAATTGAAAATGCTGCAAAAGAACCTGAGATTATTGATGTTGCTACATTATTAACGAATATGGGTGCAAAGATCAAAGGCGCAGGTACGAATGTTATTCGTATCGAAGGTGTAGAAGAATTGCATGGTACTAATCATACAATCATTCCAGATCGTATCGAAGCAGGAACATATATGATTATGGCTGCTGCAGTAGGTGATGGTGTAATTATTGATAATGTGATCCCACTACATTTAGAAGCGGTAACAGCAAAACTACGTGAAATGGGCGTAAAGGTAATCGAAGAGGAAGAACGAATTATCATTCCGAAAACAGGTGTTTTAAAACCAGTTGATATTAAAACATTGGTATATCCAGGATTTCCAACAGATTTACAACAACCATTTACTGTTCTATTAACACAAGCAAATGGTTCTTCTATTGTTACAGATACAGTTTATTCTGCTCGTTTCAAACATATCGATGAAATTATCAGAATGAATGCAAATGCAAAAGTAGAAGGACGTTCAGCTATTATTACAGGTCCTAGCAAGTTAGAGGCTGCTACAGTTACTGCAACAGATTTACGTGCAGGAGCTGCTTTAATTATTGCAGGATTACTTGCAAAAGGTGAAACAGAAATTCACGATATCTATCACATTGAGCGTGGTTATAGCGATATTATCGCTAAATTACAGGCTTTAGGTGCAGATATTAACAGAGAAACAATCGAACCAGACTCCAAAAACAGTGTGACCAATAGATCAAACTGAAAAAAATCCGCAGACAAAGTTCTGTGTGCTATAATAGGTTTAGTTTGAAACGATTCCAGTCAAAAAGACAGGAAAACGGGAGGAACAGTAAAAAATGAAACGCAGTTTATCAATGGAAGTAGTACGTGTAACAGAAGCGGCAGCAATCGCCTCAGCAAGATGGATGGGCCGTGGATTAAAAATGGAAGCAGATGACGCAGCAACTACAGCAATGCGCCAAGTATTTGATTCAATTCCAATGGATGCAGTTGTTGTAATTGGCGAAGGCGAAATGGATGAAGCTCCAATGCTTTACATCGGTGAAAAACTTGGCTCTGATCCAGAAGGTCCTCAAGTTGACATCGCAGTTGATCCACTAGAAGGTACTAACATCGTAGCAGCAGGAAGTGGTAATGCTTTAACAGTATTAGCAATTGCCGATCGCGGTAACTTACTCCATGCACCTGATATGTATATGGAAAAAATCGCAGTTGGTCCAGAAGCAGCAGGTAAAATCGATCTTGATGCACCTGTTATTGACAATTTACGTGCAGTAGCAGAAGCAAAAAACAAAAATATCGAAGACGTTGTAGCTACATTATTAAATCGTGAACGTCACCAACCAATCGTAGATCAAATTCGTGCAGCTGGTGCTCGTATTAAATTCATCTCAGATGGTGACGTAGCAGCAGCTATAAACACTGCATTTGATGAAACAGGTGTTGATATCCTATTTGGTACAGGTGGTGCACCAGAAGGCGTAATCGCAGCTGTAGCATTAAAATGTCTTGGGGGAGAATTCCAAGGTAAACTTATTCCTTCAAATGATGAAGAAGTAGCGCGTTGCCATAAAATGGGTATCGAAGTCAATACAGTGTTGAAAATGGATGATTTAGTTAAAGGCGATGACGCAATCTTTGCTGCAACTGGAGTAACAGACGGCGAATTATTGAAAGGTGTCCAATTTAAAGGTGGTCACTGTACAACAGAATCAGTCGTAATGCGTGCAAAATCAGGAACTGTTCGTTTTATCGAAGGCAGACATAGTTTGACTAAAAAACCAAAACTATTTATGCAAGACTAAACTTCAATTTTTACTTGCCCGGCATCAGCCGGGCTTCTTCTTAATGTTCATTCCATTCAAAAACTCGTAAAACTCACATACCATATTTCGAATTATTTTTCTTAACAATATTATATTAAGAGTGGTGTTATGCCTATGGCGACAATGACAATTTCTCAACTAGAAGATATGAAATTAAAGGACTTGTATGCGCTTGCACGAGAGTACAAAATTTCATATTATGGAAAGTTGACTAAAAAAGAATTAATTTTTGCAATTCTAAAATCACGTGCTGAAAGTGAAGGGTATTTCTTCATGGAAGGTGTTTTAGAAATTATCCAACAAGAGGGCTTTGGTTTCTTGCGCCCTATCAACTATTCACCAAGTTCAGAAGATATCTATATTTCAGCATCTCAAATTCGCCGTTTCAGCCTGAGAAATGGTGATAAAGTAACGGGGAAAGTTCGTCCACCGAAAGAAAATGAACGCTACTACGGTCTTTTGCATGTGGAAGCAGTAAATGGGGAAGATCCTGAAATAGCGAAAGAACGCGTGCATTTTCCAGCGCTTACGCCACTATATCCAGATCGACATATCAAATTAGAAACAACACCTACAAAACTATCTACACGTATAATGGATTTAGTTGCACCAGTTGGTTTCGGACAACGAGGTTTAATCGTAGCACCACCAAAAGCGGGTAAAACATTACTTTTAAAAGAGGTCGCTAATGCAATTACAGAGAAATATCCTGAATCTGAATTAATCGTTCTATTAATCGATGAACGACCAGAAGAAGTAACAGATATTGAGCGCTCAGTAAAAGCGGATGTTGTTAGTTCAACGTTCGATGAATTACCAGAGAATCATGTAAAAGTGGCAGAACTTGTTTTAGAGCGAGCAATGCGACTTGTAGAGCATAAACGCGATGTTATTATTCTTATGGATTCGATTACAAGACTTGCACGTGCATATAATCTAGTAATCCCTCCAAGTGGACGTACATTATCAGGTGGTATTGATCCAGCGGCATTCCATAGACCAAAACGCTTCTTTGGTGCTGCACGAAATATTGAAGAAGGCGGTAGCTTAACGATTTTAGCAACAGCTCTTATCGATACTGGATCACGTATGGATGAAGTAATCTATGAAGAATTCAAAGGTACCGGTAACTTAGAGCTACATCTAGATCGTAGTCTAGCGGAACGTCGTATTTTCCCAGCAATCGATATTCGACGTTCAGGTACTCGTAAAGAAGAATTGTTAATTCCGAAAGAACAACTTGATAAACTTTGGGCAATTCGCAAAACATTCTCAGACTCATCAGATTTTGCAGAACGTTTCCTAAAAAAATTGCGTAATACAAAAACGAACGAAGAATTCTTTGAAACATTAAATACAGATATGAAAGCTGCACGAAATGGTAAAGGATTAATTTAAGTAAAATCCCACATACATTAGTATTAATGCATTCATAATAAAATATTTTTATTAGTAACGACGATATTTTAATATTTAGTAGTTGCACCTTTTTAGGATTCTTGTTATACTACGGATAATGCATTTCATACGCGTTGCATATGCGACAAACTAATTTGGGTCGTGTAAGGCAACAGTTCGATAATACTCTGTTCCAGATGGTTCAGGGCGAGAGGAGATACCAAACATGAAACCAGGAATTCACCCAGAATACAAAGAAGCTACAGTAACTTGCTCTTGTGGTAATTCTTTCAAAACAGGTTCAGTAAAAGAAGACATCGTTGTTGAATTTTGCAACGATTGCCACCCATTCTATACTGGACGTCAAAAATTCGCGTCTGCTGATGGACGTGTGGACCGTTTCAACAAAAAATACGGTATTAAATAATTTATCTAGAACACTAAAATACCTGCCTAGCAATTCATTGCAAGGCAGGTATTTTTCTTGCGCCAAAAAGTATTTTCGTGTAGTATAAAGCTCGTTGTTTTAAATAATAAATACATCACACATAACATATTATTTACCGAAAAAAAAGAGCGGAAATCAAGTGGTTTTTTCGGTATGATGATGGATATACGTTTCGAAAGGAGTCTAGTCAATGTACGTTATGACTCAAAATGGCTGGATTGAAGTAATCTGTGGCAGTATGTTTTCAGGAAAGTCCGAAGAATTGATTCGACGTGTGCGCAGAGCACAATTTGCAAAACAAAAGATTGCCGTTTTTAAGCCGAAAATTGATAATCGATATAGCGAAGAAGCAGTTGTTAGTCACAATGGAGCAACAGTAATTGCCCATCCAATTGAAAAGTCTACTGAAATGTGGAATTACCTTACAGATGATTTTGATGTTGTTGCAATTGATGAAGCACAATTTTTTGGAGAAGATATTATTGAAACTGTTCAAAAGTTGGCTAATCACGGCTATCGTGTAATACTAGCTGGACTTGATCAAGATTTCAAAGGTGTTCCGTTTGGTCCGATGCCAGAATTAATGGCGATTGCTGAGCAAGTGACAAAACTACAAGCTGTTTGTAGTATTTGTGGTTCACCAGCAAGTAGAACACAAAGATTGATTAATGGACAACCTGCAAAAGCTGATGATCCTGTTATTCTGGTTGGGGCTGCAGAAGCTTATGAACCTCGTTGCCGCCATCACCATGCAGTACCAACAGGTCAAACAAATATGGCTGAATAATGCAAAGGAAAAAAGAGGAGTGGCAAATTGCTACTCCTCTTTATCTTAGGAAGGTTCATAATAAGAAAAACAACAGCTGAGTAATCCCCAGCTAAGTAGTGCCAATCCTCAACTATGAATTAAAAATAAAAGACTCAAAATATCGTGAAAAACACAAAATAACAGTCCTCAATATTTTAAAACAGTAGCGAGAGTGGCTCTTTTTCATTATACTAATGAAGGAGCACTTAAAAAAAGAACGTGTGAATTAGCACACTTCAGCGCATATACAAAAAATCCAAAATAATAAATTGATTAAAGAAAGGTACAGGTGAAAGATAATGTTTGATCGCCTACAAGCTGTTGAAGATCGTTATGATAAACTAAACGAACTTCTAAGCGATCCAGATGTCGTATCTGACTCGAAAAAATTAGCAAAGTATTCAAAGGAACAATCTGATATTCAAGAAACTGTAGAAGTGTATCGTGAATACAAATTAGCAAAAGAACAATTAGCAGATGCAAAAGAAATGCTAGAAGATAAATTAGATGCAGAAATGAAAGAAATGGTGAAGGAAGAAGTTAACGGTTTAGAAAAACAAATCGTAAATTTCGAAGAACGCCTTCGTATTTTATTAATTCCAAAAGATCCGAATGATAGCAAAAACGTTATTATGGAAATTCGCGGTGCTGCTGGCGGTGATGAAGCTGCACTATTCGCAAACTCACTATTCCGTATGTATAGCAAATATGCTGAAACACAAGGCTGGAAGATTGAAATCATGAACGCAAACCCAACAGAACTTGGTGGATATAAAGAAATCGTCTTTTTGATTAACGGCCAAGGTGCTTATTCAAAATTCAAATACG
>DATMJF010000089.1:0-7568 GCA_035554455.1 Rummeliibacillus sp. | reverse complement strand
ATTCAAAAAGCGAGGAATAGCATGTACATTGAGCGACTAAAGCTGACCAACTATCGGAATTATGAATCTCTCGATTTATCTTTTTCTCCAAAGATTAATGTTTTTATTGGTGAAAATGCACAAGGTAAGACGAACGTTATGGAATCTATTTATGTTTTAGCCATGGCTAAATCGCACCGTACATCGAGTGAGAAAGAATTGATACGGTGGGAGCAAGACTATGGTAAAATAGAAGGTGACGTTCAGAAGAAATATGGTCACTTACCGTTAGAGTTGACGATTTCTAAAAAAGGGAAGAAGGCAAAAGTAAATCATTTAGAACAAAGTCGCTTAAGCGATTATATTGGACAAATGAATGTCGTAATGTTTGCCCCGGAAGACTTAACTGTAGTTAAAGGCAGTCCTCAAATTAGAAGACGTTTTCTCGATATGGAAATCGGGCAAATTTCTCCAGTATATTTACATGATTTATTGACTTTTCAAAAGTTGTTAAAGCAACGCAATCATTTACTTAAACAAAATCAAGGAAAACAAACATTGCAAGATGTGATGTTTGATGTTTATACAGAGCAGTATATCGAAGCGGCTGTCAAGGTTATTCATAAAAGATTTCATTTTATGGAGTTGCTACAGGAATGGGCAGGTCCAATTCATTATGGAATTTCGAGAAATCTCGAAGAAATGAAAATTCGCTATCGTCCGGTTAGTGGTATGGATGCTGAATGGGCACCAGAACAAATGACTGCTCATTTAGCCGTAAAATTAAAAGAAGCCTTGCCTCGGGAATTAGAAAGAGGCGTTACACTAATCGGTCCGCATCGTGATGATTTGCAATTTATTGTAAATGGTTATGATGTTCAAACTTATGGATCACAAGGACAACAACGGACAACGGCCTTATCACTCAAATTAGCTGAAATAGAACTTATTAAGCAAGAAGTTGGGGAAGCGCCTATCTTACTATTGGATGATGTTCTTTCAGAATTAGATGATTACCGTCAGTCACATTTATTGAACACAATTAAAGGTGAAGTACAGACCTTTGTGACAACTACAAGTGTAGAGGGTATAGATCATGAAACAATTCGTGAGTCAGCAATGTTTCATGTGAAACAAGGTTCCGTGGATGCTGAGAAAGACTAGTATTCCGCGGATTTTGTAGGTTTAAGAGAATTACAAATAATGCATACTAATGCCATGAAAGAGTAGGTGGAACAATAATGGCGATCGAAGACAATAAAAAGCCTGTTGCGTATGATGCAGATCAAATTCAAGTATTAGAAGGTTTAGAAGCCGTTCGTAAACGTCCCGGTATGTATATCGGTTCAACAAGTTCCAAAGGGTTGCATCACCTCGTTTGGGAAATTGTAGACAATAGTATTGATGAAGCATTAGCTGGCTATTGTTCCGAAATTACAGTAGCAATTGAAAAAGATAACTGGATTCGTGTAGAAGATAATGGTCGTGGTATTCCTGTCGATACACAAGAAAAAGTGGGTAAACCAGCTGTCGAAGTAATTATGACTGTACTTCATGCTGGAGGTAAATTCGGCGGTGGCGGATATAAAGTGTCTGGTGGTCTACATGGTGTAGGTGCCTCAGTTGTAAATGCACTTTCAGTAGAAACCATTGTACAAGTACACAGAGATGGCCATATTCATGAAATTAAATTTGAACGTGGTACAACCGTACAACCTCTAAAAGTCATTGGTGATACAGATCATAATGGTACAACAACACGATTCAAAGCAGACGGAGAAATTTTCAAAGAAACAACAGTTTATGAATTTGATATCCTAGCACATCGTATTCGTGAACTTGCTTATTTAAATCGCGGTATTAGTATTTCCATCGTAGATGAACGTGGCGAAGAAATTCGCAAAAATACTTATCATTATGAAGGTGGTATTAAATCATACGTTGAACATATCAACGAGAAGAAAGAACCACTTCATGAAGCAATCGATTTAAAAGGTGAAAAAGATGGGATATCTGTTGAAATAGCTATGCAATACAACTCAGGCTTTTCATCAAATATTTTCTCTTTCGCAAATAATATCAATACCTACGAAGGCGGTACACACGAATCAGGTTTTAAAACTGCTCTTACACGTGTGATCAATGATTATGCCCGCAAAAATCATTTATTAAAAGATTCAGATGCTAACTTATCAGGTGAAGATGTTCGTGAAGGCTTAGTTGCCATAGTTTCTATTAAACATCCAGACCCACAATTCGAAGGTCAAACGAAAACAAAATTAGGAAACTCTGAAGTAAGTGCTATTACAAACTCATTGTTCTCTGAACGCTTTGAAAGATTTTTATTAGAGAATCCGACAGTTGCAAGAACAATCGTTGATAAAGGTTTAGTTGCATCTCGTGCTCGTGTAGCAGCAAAGAAAGCCCGAGAAATGACACGACGCAAATCAGCATTAGAAGTGTCAAGCTTGCCAGGTAAACTAGCAGACTGTTCATCTCGTCATCCTGAAGAATGCGAAATTTACATCGTAGAAGGTGACTCAGCTGGTGGTTCAGCAAAATCCGGCCGTGATCGCCACTTCCAAGCAATTTTGCCATTGAAGGGTAAAATTTTAAATGTTGAAAAGGCACGTTTAGACCGCATTTTATCAAATACTGAAATCCGAGCTATGATTACTGCAATCGGCACAGGGATTGGTGAAGAATTTGCTTTGGATAAGGCACGTTACCATAAAATTGTCATAATGACAGATGCCGATGTCGATGGAGCTCATATTAGAACTCTATTATTAACATTCTTCTTCCGCTTTATGCGACCACTTATTGAAGCTGGATATGTTTACATCGCACAACCACCATTATTTAAAGTAGCGCAAGGTAAACACGTTGAGTATTGCTATAGTGATAAAGAATTGCAAGAAATACTAGAACGCTTACCAAAGCAACCAAAACCAGGAATTCAACGATATAAAGGTCTTGGCGAAATGGATGCTGAACAATTATGGGACACTACAATGGACCCGGAACACCGAATTCTATTACAAGTAGAATTAGATGATGCTATAGAAGCAGATCAAACATTTGAACAATTAATGGGTGATGATGTTGAACCAAGACGTCAATTTATTCACGAAAATGCTGTTTATGTAGAAAATTTAGATATTTAGTTATTTTCGAAGGGAGGTCAGCACTTTGTCTGAAACAAACAACTCCGGCGTTAAAGGAGTAAATATTACTAAAACAATCAAAACTTCATTTTTAGATTATGCAATGAGTGTTATCGTTTCTCGTGCACTACCAGATGTTCGTGATGGTCTTAAACCAGTACAACGTCGTATTTTATATGGTATGCAAGAGCTAGGTAGTACTTCAGATAAACCATATAAAAAATCAGCTCGTATCGTTGGGGATGTTATGGGTAAATACCATCCACATGGTGACTCCTCAATCTATGAGGCAATGGTACGTATGGCTCAAGATTTTAGCTATCGCTATATGTTAGTTGATGGTCATGGTAACTTCGGTTCTGTTGATGGAGATGGCGCTGCTGCCATGCGTTATACAGAATCACGTATGTCTAAAATCGCGATGGAAATGCTGCGCGATATTAACAAGGATACAATTGACTATCAAGATAACTATGATGGAAATGAAAAAGAGCCAGTCGTATTACCAGCCCGTTATCCAAACTTACTTGTCAATGGTGCATCAGGGATTGCTGTAGGGATGGCAACAAATATCCCACCTCATCAATTAGGTGAGATCATAGACGGTGTATTAGCTGTTTCAGATAATCCTGCTATTACAACAGAAGAACTAATGGAAATTATTCCTGGTCCAGACTTTCCAACTGGTGGCTTAATTTTAGGTAGAAGTGGTATTCGCCGTGCTTATGAAACAGGTCGCGGATCCATTGTAATTCGTGCGCGTGTGGAAATTGAACAAAAATCAAGTGGTAAAGAAGTAATCGTAATTCATGAACTTCCTTACCAAGTCAACAAAGCACGTTTAATCGAAAAAATTGCAGAACTAGTACGAGATAAAAAAATCGATGGCATTACAAATATTCGCGATGAATCTGACCGTACAGGAATGCGCGTTACAATTGATGTGCGAAAAGATGCGAATGCAAATGTTGTATTAAATAACTTATATAAACAAACAGCTATGCAAACAAGTTTCGGTATTAATATGCTAGCTCTTGTCGGTGGTCAACCGAAAGTATTGAGCTTAAAAGAAGCACTTTACCATTATTTAGAACATCAAAAAGTTGTGATTCGTAGACGTACTGAATTTGAGTTACGTAAAGCTGAAAGTCGAGCACATATTTTAGAAGGTTTACGTATCGCACTTGATCATATTGATGAAATTATTAGCTTAATTCGCGCATCTCAAACTGCAGAAATAGCAAAAAATGGCTTGATGGAAAAGTTCAATCTAAGTGAACGTCAAGCTCAAGCTATTTTAGATATGCGTTTACAACGTTTAACTGGTTTAGAACGAGATAAGATTGAAGCAGAATATCAAGAATTGCTAGCACTAATTAAAGAATTAAAAGAAATTCTTGCAGATGAAGCGAAAATTCGCCAAATTATCCATGATGAATTATTAGAGGTAAAAGAACGCTTTAATGATGCACGTCGTACAGAAATTACTTCTGGTGGTTTGGAAATGATTGAGGATGAAGATCTGATTCCTGTTGAAAATTCCGTGATTACACTAACACATAATGGATATATTAAACGTCTTCCAGCCAATACGTATCGTAGCCAACGTCGTGGTGGGCGTGGTGTACAAGGCATGGGTACACATGAAGATGACTTTGTAGAACATTTACTTTATACATCTACTCATGACACCATTCTTTTCTTTACTTCTAAAGGTAAAGCATTTAGAACTAAAGGCTATGAAATTCCTGAATTTGGCCGAACAGCAAAAGGCTTGCCATTAGTTAATTTATTAAATGTAGATAAGGGAGAAAAAGTAACTGCTATGATTCGTGTATCATCTTATGATGAAGATGCATACTTCGTCTTCACAACACGAACAGGGGTTACAAAACGTACACCATTATCAAACTTTGCTAATATCCGTACAAACGGTTTAATTGCTATTTCACTACGTGAAGATGACGAATTAATCTCAGTGCGCCTAACGGATGGGCAAAAGGAAATTATTATTGGTACACATGATGGTATGCTAGTCCGCTTTAATGAAGAGGATATTCGTTCAATGGGACGTACTGCAGCTGGTGTCCGTGGTATTCGATTAAGAGATGATGACTATGTTGTTGGTATGGAAATCGTCGAACCAGATCAAGAAATACTTGTAGTAACTGAAAAAGGTTACGGTAAACGAACTCCAGAAGCAGAGTATCGTCTACAAAATCGCGGTGGCGTAGGTATCAAAACTTGCCAAATCACTGATAAGAACGGACCTCTAGTAGCCGTGAAAACAGTTGATGGCCAAGAAGATCTTATGCTTATGACGATTAACGGTATGTTAATTCGCATGGATATTGATGATATTTCTGTTACTGGACGTAGCACTCAAGGCGTTCGTTTAATTCGCTTATCTGATGATGAATTAGTTGCATCTGTGGCAAAAGTTAAAAAAGAGTCAGATGAAGAAATTGAATTAGATGAATTAGAAGTGGTTGAAGAAGTTGAATCAACTGAAGAAGCTACAAATGATAACGAAACTTCAGAAGAATAATTGATAGATATCATTACTTTATAGATTAGAAAATAAAAGGAACGCATTTAGCGTTCCTTTTTTCGTTGTATTAAATTCTCTTTGACGATTGGCGTATATGAAGCTTTGGTGCAAAACGATACAACCTAATATCTGCTTTATCAATTTTCCCTGATATTTGTTGCAATAAAAGTGAGCCTGCTTTTGTTGCCATTTCTTGAGTAGGCAGTGAAAGTGACAATGATGAAGCTGGCTTTATATTTTAGTTCCATCTTAAATTGATATGAAATTATAACTCAGTGATAGTAAAGCCATCGATTTATAAATTTTTTTAATGGATTGAATCAAATGATGATTAGCAAATAGTAAAGTCACTATTACAATTAAAAAAAAATTCAGTTACAATAAATCTAATATTATTAATTCCGAAGGGGGGATTTGTTTGGATACTAAATTAGTGAAAGTGTCCGATTTACGATTAGGTAGCATTATTGCAAAAGATATCATAGCTAACACACAATTTCCTATCATATATAAAAATACTAAAGTTACACGTGATCATTTGCCAGTATTAAAAGCTTTTCAAATTTCCCAAGTGCCAGTATTAACTTCTTCTATAGAACTAAAAAAAGCTAATCAACAGGAAGTTGCAGCTATGTCAAGTGAACAAATAGAAGCAGTAGAAGAAGTATACATAACACCATTTGAAAGAAAATACAGCGATGTAGTAGAAAAATTTAAAATGGAGTTTTTAAATTGGGAGTCTGGCAGTAAGGTAGATATCACAAAAGTTAGAACAAACATTTTACCGTTAATTCATGATGTTTTAGAAAATCGAGAAAAAATATTTATATTGAACGAGTTCTCAGATAGCAAAAACTATATTCATCATCACTCCGTAGCAATTAGTTTAATCTGTGCCGTTATTGCACAAAAAATGGGCTATAGTAAAGGTGATGTTATCCAAATTGCTATAGCAGGTGCAGTTGCAGATTGTGGGATGGCAAAAGTTAGCAAAAAAATAAGAGAAAAAAATGGCCCTTTAACAGAATATGAGTTTAAGGAAATTCAGGAGCACCCTTATTATAGCTTGCAAATGGTCAATAATATTTCAATTCTTAAATCAGATATGAAGATTGCAGTATATCAACATCATGAAAGATTAGATGGTAGTGGTTATCCAAAAGGAGACAAGGGAAATACAATCGCAATATATGCCCATATTATTGCAGTAGCAGATGTATTCCATGCAATGACTTGTGAAAGAGTATATCGTACAAAAGAGTCCCCATTTAAGGTATTAGAAATGATACGGGAATCTGAATTTGGTAAATTTAATATTCAAGTTGTGCAAGCGTTAATCACTTGTGCAGCGGACTTAGCATTAGGAACAAAAGTAGAACTATCAAATGGTTTAGTAGGATCTATAGTATTTACTAACAAAACAACAGCAACAAGACCTGTAGTTAAATTAGACGGTTCAAATGATATTATCGATCTTGCAAAAAATAGAAATATATATATTGAACGTTTAATTTTACGATAAATAAAGGATTCTTTACTATAATAGAGATGGCGTTAAGTCTTCTTTTATAGTAAAAGAATCTTTTATTCTCTTTATGAAAAATATATATTGACAACATCTAATTAAATAGATATACTTTATAAGTCGCTAACAAGCGATAACCAAAAATTATATTGATCTTTGGTAATGAAAACTCTTTTAAAAAGATGTTGACAACGAAAGATTATAATGATATAATAATTAAGTCGTTAAGATGACGACGAGATATGAACCTTGAAAACTGAACAAGCAAGACGTTAATCAATAAACTTTGATCACTAACTTTGTTAGTGACAAGGACAAACAATAGATATCATCTTATAGATGATAC
>DATMJF010000088.1:0-3295 GCA_035554455.1 Rummeliibacillus sp. | reverse complement strand
TGAGTAGATTAAACCAAAAGTACGTCCCATATTGCGTTTCATATTCTCTGGGAAGACTGTTAGGTTTTTCACGATGTTACCAAAACGAGTTAATATTTAATTTAAGCCGATTGTCGTATCTGGTAAGATGATACGTTCTGCAGAAGAATGTGAAATATCACGTTCATGCCATAAAGAAACGTTTTCGTATGCCGTTACCATATGACCACGGATTACGCGAGCCATACCGACCATATTTTCAGAACCAATTGGGTTACGTTTATGAGGCATTGCTGAAGATCCTTTTTGGCCTTTTGCAAAGAATTCTTCTACTTCACGAGTTTCTGATTTTTGAAGCCCACGGATTTCTGTTGCAAATTTCTCAATAGAAGTAGCAACCAATGCAAGTGTTGCAATATATTCAGCGTGGCGATCACGTTGTAATGTTTGTGTAGAAATTGGTGCAGCTTGTAGACCTAATTTTTCACAAACGTACTGTTCTACGAATGGATCAATATTTGCATAAGTACCTACAGCACCTGAGATTTTACCAGTTTCAATTGTTTTAGTAGCTGCTTCAAAACGTTCTAAGTTACGTTTCATTTCTTCATACCAAAGTGCAAGTTTTAAACCGAAAGTAGTTGGTTCAGCATGTACACCGTGCGTACGTCCCATCATAACTGTGTATTTATGCTCTTTTGCTTTTGTAGCTAAAATATCGATGAAGTTTTTAATATCTTTTCGTAAGATTTCATTTGCTTGTTTTAATTGGTAAGAAAGAGCAGTATCAACAACATCTGTTGAAGTTAAACCATAATGTACCCATTTACGTTCTTCACCAAGTGATTCAGAAACTGCACGTGTAAAGGCTACTACATCGTGACGTGTGTCTTTTTCAATTTCTAAAATACGGTCGATATCAAAAGTTGCGTTTTCGCGAATCTTCGCAACATCTTCTTTTGGAATATCACCAATTTCTGACCATGCTTCACAGGCTAAAATCT
The DNA here is from genome assembly GCA_035554455.1 of Rummeliibacillus sp. Lineage (GTDB taxonomy): Bacteria > Bacillota > Bacilli > Bacillales_A > Planococcaceae > Rummeliibacillus. Next base: position 2,312 of record DATMJF010000088.1, on the reverse strand, counting down.
CAACTTCTAACCAAGCTTGGTATCTGTTTTCTTCTGTCCAAATTGCGCCCATTTCGGGACGAGTGTATCGTGCTATCATTTTTGTCTCCTTCTATTCCACCCAGATGGCAGAATCATCGATTTCTCTAATAGTATGATCAAGATCATCCGTCATTATTGTAACATGTCCCATCTTCCGATTCTTCTTCGCTTGTTGTTTTCCATAAAGATGAATAGACCAATCAGGATATTTTGATAATGAGTTGGTTACTGGCATTACATGTTGCCCTAGAATATTCACCATGATAGAAGGGCTCCATAGTTTTGGCTTTCGTAAAGGCCAACCGCAAATTGCACGAATATGCTGATGAAATTGCGAAATGTTACAAGCTTCTATTGAATAATGACCTGAATTATGTGGTCGTGGTGCTAATTCATTGATCAAAATCGTTTCATCTTCAAGTACGAACATTTCAACAGCTAATGTACCGATTAGTTGAAGATGATCTGCAATACTTTCTGCAGCCTCGATGGCTAATGCCGCTGTCTTATCTTCAATTCTTGCAGGTACAATTGTTTCATGAAGAATATGGTTGACATGAATATTTTCACCGATTGGTAAACAATACGTTTCACCTTGCTTATTTCGTTGAACAATAACGGAAACTTCTTTTGTAAATGGAACAAACGCTTCTGCTACACAAGCCGAATGTTCAAATAATGGCCCTGCTAGTTCTAATTCAGAAGATGAATGAATGGTTTGTTGACCTTTTCCGTCATATCCTCCACGAGCAGTTTTTACGATACAAGGGTAACCAACTTTTCCAATATTTTGTACTAGTTCGTTGAAATTTTGACATGCAATGTAATTTGCAACGGGACAGCCTGATTCACTGATGGCTGATTTTTCTTGAATGCGGTCTTGTGTAATCTTGATTAACTCAGCACCCTGTGGTACATAAGCAATTTCTGTTAATTGTTTTAATCCTTCATAATCGATATTTTCAAATTCAAACGTAATGACGTCACTTACTTCTGCTAATTCTTCAAGAGCAGTTTCATCATTGTAAGGTGCAACAATTCGAATGTCTGCAACTTGACCACATGGCGAATCCATCGTTGGTTCTAACACAGCAATTTTAAATCCTGCTTCTTTTGCAGCAAGTGCCATCATACGTCCAAGCTGACCCCCACCAATAATACCAATGGTTTGACCAGGGAAAATGGTTTTCATCACTGTAACTCACCTGTGCTTTCTAATGCTTTCATCTTCATCGCTTGTCGTCTTGCTTCTATTTTTTCAGTAATAACTGTATTGGTTGTTGACAATATTTGGGCTGCTAACAATCCTGCGTTAGTCGCTCCGGCTTTCCCAATCGCCACGGTTGCTACAGGAACACCCCCTGGCATTTGCACGATTGATAATAATGAATCGATTCCATTTAACGCCTTAGATTGAACAGGTACCCCAATAACAGGTAATGTAGTTTTGGCCGCTACCATTCCTGGTAAATGGGCTGCACCACCAGCGCCAGCTATTATGACTTGCAATCCCCTGCTACGAGCGTCCTGTGCATATTCAAACATCAAGTCAGGTGTACGATGAGCAGAGACTACTTTTTTTTCATATGGAATTTCTAATTCATCTAAAATGTCACAAGTATATTTCATAGTTTCCCAATCACTTGAACTTCCCATGATTACGCCAATTTTCGGATTCATGTAAGTAAGCCTCCTATCAATTACGCCTCGGGATAATTGCATCCAAATTTTGAATCTCACTCAAAATCTATGACATCCGCCGGAGGCTTTAACTTCTTTCAGCAAGTATTTGGACACCTGCCAAAAGAAGTTAAACAAATAAAATATCCTCAGATACCCCAATTCACACATTATTACCATGCGCGAAAAGCAGATACCTGAGGATTTTGAAATGACAGGGCTATGAAAGATAGAATTTCCCCTGTACATTATTCCTAAAGTTGCTTTCCCGCATAGTCCAGCATTTACGGTGCTGGGTAGAGACACTAGAGCCAATCCTCTAGCATATATGGGGATTCGATGTTTTTCTACTCACATTTTAACAATAGAAAGAATACAAGTCAACAACAAAATACGAACAATAAAATATGTTAAAAAGTTCATCGTTCGTATTTTAATCAGATTTCGTTCTATTCTCCTATTAACATGCCTTTAAATTTGATGATTTGACGAATTGGAACTGGCTCTCCATTCACCATTTGAAAAAGCGGCTCCTCTTTTCTTCCTACAGGCATATAGCCTTCTTGCTTCATTCTTTCCAAACATTCATCAATTGTTTCTGTTTCTTCTAC
>DATMJF010000087.1:0-4783 GCA_035554455.1 Rummeliibacillus sp. | reverse complement strand
AAGAAGGCGACTCCTCGAAAATGTATTCGCATTTTCTTCGTGCGATGTTAATTCAAAGAGGTTAATTCATAGTCCTGCGACGAAGCTAGCGAAGCGATGCAGGAGCACAATGTTTTTAGCTTCCGAGGAGGCTCAACGCTCGCCCGCGGAAAGCGCCATCTGGAGCGGCATACTAAGTTATTCGTATTTTTTAACAAGAAAAGCAATTATGAAATTGACTCAATCAGCTAAAAGTAAAAGGGGAACTATGTAATTCGTCTAACTCTATATAACCAATCCATATCGCTCATCTCCCCTCATATTTCTAAAATAAGAAGGATCCTAGCAAAATAAAAAACTATATCCCTAAAGATATAGTTATCCCTAGTTTTTTATAGAGGGTTGTTCTAGAACCTCTCTTACAATTAGTAAATGTTTTATTTAGTTTCAAAAGTTATTTTACCATATTATAAGAGAATTTGTTGATTTTTTTTATAAGTTACAAGTCCTGTTTTTCATTCAACTTAAGTCCTTACAATTATTTAAATTGTGGAAAATAGACGGAATAAATACAGAAATAGCATTGATTTTTGTTCAATTTGAACATAGTTATAAAAAAAATTAAAAGGTAAATTGAATATATAGAAAATGAAATTTCAGAATATTGGAGGGGCTCAGATGAAAAAAGTATTAAACTACATTAACGGTGAATGGTGTGAAGGTTCAACAGGAAAATTTACTCCTGTTACAAATCCAGCTAATGGTCAAGTATTAGCAGAAGTAACACAATCTACTAGTGAAGATGTGGATAGAGCTGTAAATGCTGCAAAAAGTGCACAAAAGTTATGGCGTTTAGTTCCTGCTCCAGAACGTGCAGAGATTTTATATAAAGTAGCTAATTTATTGAAAGAAAGAAAAGAGGAAATTGCTCAAATTCTTACAAGCGAAATGGGAAAAGTAATCGATGAAGGAAGAGGAGAAGTTCAGGAAGCTATTGATATGGCATATTATATGGCAGGAGAAGGTCGTCGTCTTTTTGGCGATACGATACCTTCTGAACTTCGCAATAAATTCGCGATGAGTATAAGGGTTCCAATTGGAGTGGTGGGAATCATTACACCATGGAATTTCCCTATAGCAATTGCTTCCTGGAAGTCACTTCCTGCTCTTGTGACTGGGAATGCAGTTGTGTGGAAACCAGCTACTGAAACGCCTATGGTAGCACAGGAATTTGTACGAATCTATGAAGAGGCAGGTCTACCAAAAGGACTAATCAATCTAGTGAATGGTTCAGGGAGTGTAGTAGGAAGTGCAATGGTTGACCATCCCGAAATCGATTTAATTTCATTTACAGGGTCGAACGAAGTAGGGAAGGAAATCAACGGACGTGCAGGGGCATTATTGAAAAGAACATCTCTTGAAATGGGTGGCAAAAATGCTGTAACTGTTTTGGAAGATGCTGACCTAGATCTTGCAGTAGAGGGAATCTTGTGGGGCGCATTCGGAACAGCAGGACAAAGATGTACAGCAACAAGCCGCGTTATTATTCACAAAGATGTAAAGGAAGAACTTGAACATAAATTAATAAGTCGTATTAAAGAATTGAAAATGGGTGATGGGCTCGATGAAACTGTAAAAGTAGGTCCTGTTATTAACAGCGCAGCACTAGAACGGATTGATGAATACGTCAAAATTGGACAACAAGAGGGAGCGAAACTTCTTACAGGTGGGCAAATTGTTAAAGAAAATGGTTTAGAAAACGGAAACTTCTATTCGCCAACCATTTTCACGGATGTAACACCAGAGATGAGAATTGCGAAAGAAGAAATATTTGGCCCAGTCGTTTCTATTATTTCAGTAAATAGCTTAGAAGAAGCCATTGAAGTGAACAACAGCGTAGAATTCGGCCTCTCCAGTGCAATTTATTCGGCTAATGTTAATAAAGTATTTGCTGCAATGAGAGATTTGGATACGGGTATTGTTTATATTAATGCTGGTACAACCGGTGCTGAAATCCATCTGCCTTTTGGCGGAACAAAAGGTACGGGGAATGGACACCGAGATTCAGGAGTAGCTGCATTAGATGTCTACACTGAATGGAAAGCAGTTTATGTCGATTACAGTGGAAAATTACAGAGAGCACAAATTGATAATTATTGATCTAGCTTGATAAAAAGAATAGAGTAACCTGTGATTCTTTTTAGGAATGCAGGTTATTCTACATAGAAGTTAGGGGTGCGGAGTAATGGTGAAATTAACAGTCGTGGGTTCTGGAGTTATGGGGAGAGGAATTGCATATGCTGCGGCGCTTGGAGATTTTCAAGTTGTATTAAACGATGTAAGCCAAGAGAATTTAGACAAGGCAAAGTTATATATCGAGAAAGAAATGACGAAAAGTGCTGAAAGAGGCTATTTAGAAAGCGAACAAGTAGCTACAGCTTTGGAAAATTTAGAATTTACAACAGATTTAGAATCAGCAGCTGGAGATGCGGATATCGTAATCGAGGCTGTTTTTGAACTAATGGAACTAAAAATAGAGATTTTTAAGAAATTAGATAAGATTTGCCCGCAACATACGATTCTAGCTACAAATACCTCAACGATGAGCCCAACAGAAATTGCTGCACAAACCTCTAGACCAGACAAATGTCTGGCAATGCATTTCTTTAATCCCGTTCACAAAATGAAATTAATCGAAATGATTAGAGGCTTAGAAACGTCGGATGAAACCGTAGCTAAGGCAAAAGAAATTGGCAGAAAATTAGGCAAAGAAACGGTAGAGGTGAACGAATTCCCAGGGTTTGTTACAAGCCGTATGAATTGTTTAATTGGAAATGAGGCAATGAATCTTTTAATGGAAGGTGTTGCTTCACCTGATGATATCGATAAAGCCATGAAACTAGGATTGAATCATCCAATGGGGCCATTAGAATTGGCTGATTTAGTAGGACTGGATACGCGTCTAAGAAACATGGAATATCTGTACAAAACATTAGGAGAAAAATATAGACCCTGCCCACTCCTTATTAAATATGTAAAAGCCGGGAAGTTAGGTCGCAAAACGGGTTCAGGTTTTTACAATTACAAGTAATTACCCACTTTCAAATGATTGGAGGTCCAAATAATAATGAACGATTGGGATTGTGAAAAACAAAAATCCGCAGAAGAGGCTATTAAAAAGATTCAAAAGGGAGATTGTGTATTAGTTGGTGGATTTGGTATTTGTGGCACTCCTTTTACATTAATCGATACGATTACCGAATCGGACCATGCTAGAGAGTTAACAATCATCAGTAATAATTTAGGAGAAGCAGGTAAAGGTCTTGGTAAACTGTTAATCTCCAAACATATTAAAAAAGCAGTTGGATCCTATTTCACAACAAATCGAGATGCTGTAAAAGCTTGGAATAGTGGAGAGTTGGAGATAGAGCTCATTCCACAAGGTTCACTTGCTGAAGCAATCCGTGCTGGTGGTGCAGGAATTGCTGGGTTTTATACAAAAACAGGCGTTGGTACGAAGTTGGCCGAAGGAAAAGAAGAGAGAGAATTTGATGGTGAAAAATTTCTTTTTGTTAAAGGAATAAGAGCAAATGTTGCCTTAATCAAAGCAGATAAGGCAGATACGATGGGGAATCTTGTTTACTCGAGAACAGCACGTAATTTCAACCCGATGATGGCAACAGCAGCGGATTTTGTTATTGCAGAAGTGGATGAAATAGTAGAGGTTGGCACTTTGGACCCCGAACAAATTGTAACTCCCCACTCCTATGTAGACACCATTGTATTGAATGATCGTTATGAAAAAATAGGTGGTGAATATATTGAGCGTAGTCGATAAAAAGCAATCAATTAATCGAATAAGGATTGCCAAACGTATTGTCAGTGAGCTTCATGAAGGAGCAGTGACAAATCTAGGCGTAGGAATCCCTTCACTAATCCAGAACTATTTAAAACCAGACAGCAAGGTGTATCTTCAATCGGAAAACGGACTATTAGGTATGGGACCGACACCGCATAAGGATGAGATTGATATGAATCTAATTAGTGCTAGCAAACAGCCAATCTCTTTAGGCGTGGGGTCATCCATTTTTTCGAGTTCTGATTCTTTTGCGATGATTCGTGGGGGGCATGTTGATATCGCAGTGATGGGGGCACTCCAGGTCAGTGAAACCGGTGAGATTGCCAACTGGGCTGTACCTGGTAAGGATATTCTCGGTGTTGGCGGTGCGATGGATTTAGTAGCTAGTGCAAAAAAAATAATAATTGCCATGACCCATGTAACAAAAGAAAACACACCTAAAATTGTAAAAAAGCTCACCTATCCAACTAGCGGTATACGTACAGCAGATATGATTGTAACTGAAAAGGCAGTGTTTCGAAATGAAAAGGGGAAATTGTTACTGGAAGAAATTTCTGAAGATTCCTCTTTAGATGAAATAAGAAAACTGACCGATGCTAGTTTTACTATTTCGGAAAATTTACAAACGATGAGAGTTGAATAGACGTTTCTCGACGGACACTTACATTTTTGGAAACATTTCTAACAAGATTTATATGGGTATGGAGGTGGGGAAAGATGGATTTTACTAATATTATTGCAGAACAGGAAAAGAAAATTGGCTTTATTAAGATTAACCGTCCTGATCAGCGAAATGCCTTAAACTTAGAGACATTACATGAAATCGAAAAGGCACTAGATGAATGGAGAGTAAATCAAGATATTCGAGTGATTATTTTTACAGGTGCAGGAGAAAAATCTTTTGCAGCTGGAGCAGACATTCGTGAATTGAATAAAAGAGTAATG
>DATMJF010000086.1:0-22174 GCA_035554455.1 Rummeliibacillus sp. | reverse complement strand
AAGATGAACAAAGGAACATACTATGTAAAAGTTCGTGATTCCAAAGGGCGCGCTTCAATCGATCCGTACAAACTATCATTAAAAATTAAGTAATTAAATAGATGACCCAAGAAGTCGTTAAAGGGCGGCTTTTTGAGGTCATCTTTTTCATTGAGAAATCATTTTCCCATAAGTATTTTTAATTAGATCCCCTACTTAGGGTTTCATTGTCCCTACATTAAATCCACATTCCTCTTTCTCACCATACATGAATAATAGCTATTTGAAGCTGTCCTAAAAGTGGTATAAATATTTTTTTACAGTCCTTTTTTAATCAAGATACTAGAAAATGCTTCTAGCGTTATTAGATACCTGCATGAACTGCTTAAAATTCCATTTACCACAAGTGTTTTCGTATAGGAAGAAGGACTACTAGCTATACTAAAGAAAAATGCATTACTAAAACAATCTGCTTGAATCGGAATTGAAAAGTAGGAGGAAATACTTTTGACTAAAAATGAGAATATGTTATCCATATACGCCTTAGGTGGCATAAACGAAATTGGCAAAAACATGTATGCAATTCAATATGCAGACGATATTGTCATTGTTGACTGTGGTGGGAAATTTCCTGATGAAAGTTTATTAGGAATTGATTTAATCATTCCCGATATTACTTATTTGCTAGAAAATAAAGATAAAGTTCGTGCTTTAATTGTTACACATGGACATGAGGATCATATTGGTGGAATCCCCTACTTCTTAAAAAAATTAAATGTGCCTATTTATGCCACTCGATTTACTCTCGGATTAATTGAAATAAAACTAAAAGAGCATAAAATTCTTAGGGAAACTGAGTTGATACAAATTGACTCTAATTCAGATTTAGATTTTGGTAATATTACCGTAACCTTTTTCAGAACAAGTCATAGTATTCCTGATTGCCTTGGTATTGTCTTTCATACACCTGAGGGAGTTGTCGTGCATACGGGTGACTTCAAATTCGATTTAACTCCTGTGAATGATCAATATTCCGACATTCACAAAATGGCAGAAATCGGTACAAAGGGCGTCTTGGCTCTTATATCTGAAAGTACAAATGCTGAACGTCCTGGATCAACACCATCAGAGAGATTAGTTGGAAAACATATTGATGAGGCTTTTTTAAGTGCTAAAAGAAAAATTCTAATTTCTACATTTGCTTCTAACGTCAATCGCGTTCAACAAATAGTTGATGCTACAAAAATGACAAATCGTAAGCTAGCTTTACTTGGACGTAGTATGGTGAATGTTGTATCAGTAGCAATTGAACGAGGGTATTTAAATGTTCCCCCTGGTATGATTATTGATGCCCGCAAAGTGATGCAACTTCCTCCTGAAGAAGTCGTGGTTCTTTGCACTGGTAGCCAGGGTGAACCACTTGCTGCTCTATCTCGTATGTCCAACTCAGATAACCGAGATGTACAAATTTTACCTGATGACACTGTCATTTTATCCGCTTCTCCTATCCCCGGAAATGAAAAAGGAGTTTCACGTATCGTAGACAACCTATTTCAACTAGGAGCCAAAGTCATTTACGGTTCTTCAAGCATAACCGGTATGCATGTTTCTGGACATGGCTATCAAGAGGATTTAAAACTTATGATTACATTAATGAAGCCAAAATACTTTATCCCTATTCATGGTGAATTCAGAATGTTATATTTGCACCGTGAATTGGCCGAATCCGTAGGTGTAGAAAGAGAAAATACTTTCATTATCAAAAATGGAGATGTCGTTGATATTGAAAATTCAGAAGCTCGTCAAACGCGCAAAATTCCATCTGGCGATACGTATGTTGATAGTGTAGATATAGGAGAGGTTGGAGAAATCGTGTTGCGCGATCGCAAACAACTTTCAGAAGATGGCATGCTGGTAATTGTTTTAACAATTAGTAAAACAGATGGAACCATTATTTCTGACCCTGACACCATCTCTCGTGGATTCGTCTATGCAAAAGATTTCGAAAATCTCATAAGAAACGTGAATCGTTTGGTTGTAGCAACTGTTACCGACATTCAAGAAGATGAAGCAAAACAATGGAATGTGGTAAAAAGAAAAGTAAAAAAAGCAGTTGGTCAATATCTGTTTACTCAAACTAGAAGAAAGCCGATGATTTTGCCGATTATCATTGAAATATAAATATTGTGAAATAAAAGCAGACAATAGGATGTTTGAAAACTTCATTCTATTGACTGCTTTTTTTATTCTGTTAACTTTAGGTGATCACAATTCGCTCTTTATTTCTGGTTATTCGCTCTATCTAATGTTTTATTCGCTTTTTTTCTCTGTTTATTCGCTCTAACTATCGTTTTATTCGCTCTTTCCCAAATTGTATTCGCCCTCTTAGTAATTTACGTCCTCAATCCAAAGAATTAATAACTGTTAGATACAAAATAGAGAAACATCGATTTAAAAAGGTTGATTCAAACAAATTTGAATCAACCTTTTATTTGTATTAGCTATTAAAACTAAGGTACTAGACCGCACCCTCCGTTACTCATTATCCCATCTAATTATTTGATTTCTTTTTCCAAAATAAATAAACAATTACAAGAATAATCAGTGTAATGATCAAAAATGGGTATACGTGATATTTTGACATATAAAATCCAAGTTTATGCCATTCTTCACCTAGGAATTTGCCTAGAGTGATAAAAGTAATGCTCCATAAAAGAGCGCCAGTATAGGCATAACCAACGAATTTTTTAAATGGGTATTTATCTATAGCAGCTATATATGCAGTAATATGACGTACACCAGGGATAAAATAGCCGACCAACAATAAAACTGGCCCAATTTTATAGAACAAAGTACTCGTTTTATCAATTTTATCTTCTGTGATGTGGAACTTAGGACCAAACTTTTTCAATAAAGGTAAACCGAATTTATAGCCAATAAAATAGCTAAGCGAAATTCCTCCAGCAGCCCCTATAAAGGCACTAATCAATGAAATTATGTACGATAGTTTCCCTTGGAACACATTATATCCTACATATGTTAAAAGAACTTCATCAGGTATAGGAATACCAATAATCCCCCCAATTAGCACGATGATGATGCCAAAGTACCCGAAATGTTCTATTAGATAATCCAAATGCTGCTCCACTTAATATCCTCCACCCACGAAACCATATTCTTACTTCCCACTCAAACGATTGAATTTTCAGCATCCTTTATTTAATTTAGATTGTGGATTAAATAATGTAAAGTAAATGTAATTATTTCGAATGATTAATGTGTATCCATTCCTGTAAAATGAAAGGGGTTGTCTAAAAAGTCCATGTTTTAATATATGGATAGAATAAAATAATAAATTTATGGTGACAAAAAGAATTCGCTTTCCTGCAGGAGTGTCGCGAATTCTTTTCGATTCAAAAATCTTATTCATATCATCAATTTTAGTACTTTTTTAAAGGTTTTATCCTTTTAGGACAGCTCCCTTATACTTATTTTTAAAATAAATGAATGTGGATTATTTATGGTTTGATTCTTACTTAATAGGAACCCAAATTTCCGAGTAATAATTATCATTTGATGGATTTCCTTCTCCATATACTTCTAACTCAGGTGTTTCAGCTAATTCATACGGATGAGAAGGAAGCCATTCTTGAAATATCTTCTGCCACATGATTGGCATTGCATCTGGCATTGCCCCATGTACTTCGAAAATTGCCCATTTAGAAGCTGGCACTGTATAGGTTTCGAAATTCCCAGTATATTCCCCATCGTGACTAGCGGCAATCCAATAATCCATAATATCTTTTGAGGTTACTTCGCAAATACCTATTAATCCTTGGACTGTTCCATCAATTAACACTGCTAATTGACCGCTCGTACCATCTTGGTTTACATCTTGCCAAAATCGAGCTATCTTTGGAGACTGCTCCCCATTTACACATGAAAAAGTACGTTTTAAGCCTACCACCTGAAAACTGTCCTTTTCGATAATCTTATAATTCATCGGTTCTGCCCCTTTCAACTGTACTTGTATCACAAGCTTATTATAGGAATGAATTGTTCTCGATTTATCCCGAGCATCTGTAGGCTTCATACCATGTTGCTTTCGAAAAGCTTTAGCAAATGCTTCAGGTGTCTCGTAGCCATACTTGTAAGCTATATCAATTATTTTGCAATCACTGCTAGCAATTTCTTGTGCAGCCAAAGTTAACCTTCTGCCTCTGATATATTCTCCCAAAGTCATCCCTGTTAAAAATGAAAATGCACGTTGAAAATGATAAGAAGATAAATTTGTAATCTTCGCCAATTGCTCTACCTGAAGATCTTCCATCAAATTCCTCTCGATATAGTCAATTGCTTGCTGAATAGATTGTAGCCACATAACGATTCACTCCTTATTAAAATCTTAATGAATCTTTATTAAATATGCTGGTCATTTTTTGCTAAGTTTGGACAGTAATTGTGGCTCTGTTTCATGAAGCGCGACCACATAAAATTCCCTTCTAAATTACTCTTTATAATCTTCTATACAATTTTGGCAAATACAATACTTTCCTTTGATTTCTTTGGGAACGAATTCAAGAATTTCTTTAGAGACTTTTACTTTCATACACCAACAGCTATTTTGTTGTTCAGTACCTGCGAGACAAAGGTTTTCTCCTCCACATAGCGGGCAATGATTTTCGTCTAGTTGCAAACTTCTTCCGCCTCTCAATATGTATTAATTCTTCAAACTATACTTAAATTCTATCAAAATTTATTATTTCCTTTATTTTCATTTTTGTTCATAAAAATAGAGACAAGCAGTCATTTAACCTAAATAACATATTAATTATTTATAAAAATTGCAAAAATAAAAAAGCCTATTTCTGAAAGAAACAGGTCTATCAAGAAAAGTTAGTCTTTCACTAATGCACTTCTTAATTGGGTAATACCAAACTCTAAATAATCCTTTAAACAGGTTAGCATAAAAACCCAACCTTCCTTATTATCTAAGATCTCGATTACAAAATCATTTTCATTTATTTTAAAGCCGTCTTCACTTACTTCTATAAGGGTACTCGTATGGTCAGGCTCATTAAAAGTAATTGTAACAGTATGTTCTTCTCCATTGTAAATAATTTTACAATAGAAATAATTTTATAAGCAAATGGATTATATAATAATCCACTCTTTTCATATGATCGCCCGATAAATTGGAAAAACATGATAAAATAGATACAAATTAGTTAAATTGGAGGCGATTAAATTATGCAGTTGCAAAAAATTATAGCGGGGCAAGAGAGACAACCTAACTGTGATTTAACACTAGGATTAGAACTTAAAGAGGCAAAAGACGGTAAATCAATATGTACATGGAAAGCTGATGAACAATTACTTAATGGAAACCAAGTTATAATGGGTGGCTTTATAACCTCTGCAGCAGATATTGCAATGGCCTATGCCATCGCATCCTTATTAAAAGATACACAATCGTTCTCGTCTATATCAATTAATTCAACATTCCATCGCCCTGCTTTTGTAGGGAAAATTACTGTGACAGCAAAAATAAAAAAAATGGGGCGTAAAGTAGCATATGCAGAGGCTACTCTATCTCAAAATAATAAAGATATTGCAGATGTTACTTCTTCGATTATGATTCATGACTAAATCAATATACCTTACAGGAGTGATCGTATTATGAAAAAACGATCACTTCTCTATTGTGGAAAATCTATTATTCTTCATCATTAGCTATAGCATATGGATGGTATCCTGCATCATAAGCTTTGTCTTTTTTATGCATATCATTGTCTTTTTCAAATATACTTTCAAAAAATCTACTAGCAGGTCCCGCAAGTATTTTATAGTATTGGCTAAATAACAGTGCGGCATGGTTCCCACTCCACATTTGAGGTAATAATTCATTTGGAAGCCCTGGATCGATAAATAAAAATTTTCGATACTCATGAACAAGTTTCGTTCTTTCAACGAAGCATTCTGCATCAGACATCATCCCTTGTGAAATAACACTCTGATGAATTATATATTGCTTACTATATAAATTTATAAATTCCTCATAGCGTTGTTCTATGCTATCTAAGTCCCAGCTTTTTGCAATCAGTTCTTGATTATCTGTTGGTCCAACATGGTCTGCCAGAAATAACTCTACGTGATTTTCAATATTATATTTTTGGATAAGGGTTTTTACTTCGTCCTCCATCTTGTTTGGTGAAATCCAGCAACCGTTTGTAAATGAACCAAAACCACTCCACTGCAATTCTCTACGTAGCTCATCTCGAATATGTCTTTCTTCTTCAGGAATTGTATATAGGAAAATTCTCCACTTTCCATCCCATTTACATGGCTTTAGTTTGAAAATTCGATTCCCTGCTTCGTTAATTCTTTGTTCTCCTTGGTGTGTTAAGTAATAATAGCTTTTGTTTCCCTCCTTTTCTGACTGCAACCAGCCTTGCTTCACCATTCGAGAAACAGCTACTCTCACACTCTGTTCATTATGACCAAATTCTTTTAATAATTGTATCAGGCTACCAATCCATATTTTTGAGCCATAATGGCAAATATAATCTCCATATAAAGTAAATATCATTGATTGTGTATTAGCAGTCATAAATGATCACTCCTTCAACCTTAACTGCAAAATTATCAAAAATTATGTAATCTTTATGACTTCCCATACTATGAAACAGTATCGCTAAAAGATTAGACTTATTGAAAAGTCTAATCTCGATAATAGTTTAGTCTTTTAAATAATGCCATATTTTATCCACTTTATCTATAATGCACTATACATTTTCTACTGAGTATTCAGATAGTTTTTTGATACAACTCAAGCATTCTTCCATTATACTTTCCAATAGTTCTTGCACTGTTGGTAAATCATTGATTAACCCTGCTATTTGACCACTATTCATAAATCCTTGATCAGAGTTTCCTTCTATAGCACCCTTCACATGAAATACTTCGCTTGTATGATTATTGTATTCTTCCAAAGATATGCCGTTCTTTTCTGCTAGACTAAGTTTTTCTGCATAAGGATTTCTTAAAACTCGTCTCACTTGTCCTACAGATCTTCCAAGTATCATTGTTTCTTGATCTGTTGCATCTATGATACGTTCTTTGTAAGTATCGTGGACAGTCATTTCTTGTGTTGCTATAAAACGTGTACCCATTTGTACTCCTGAAGCTCCTAAAGCTAAAGCTGCAGCCACTCCATTTCCATTTGCAATTCCCCCTGCTGCTACTACAGGGACTTTCACAGCATTTGTAATTTGTGGAATCAATGTCAATGTTGTTAGTTCTAAAGGCGAATTTATACCTGCTGCCTCAAACCCTTCTGCTACCAATACATCTGCACCAACTGCTTCTGCCTTTAATGCATGCTTAACAGCTGCAACAACAACAATTACTTTTATACCTGCCTCATGTAATTTCAAGATGAAAGGAGCGGGGTTACCAGCAGATAAGGAAACAATTGGTACTTCGTGTTTAATAACGAGCTTTAATAACTCTTTTGAATACTCATTTACGTTAATAGGGATATTTATGGAAAACGGCATTGTTGTTCGTTTTTTCATATCAATAATTAATTTTTCCACTTCTAGTGGTGTCATCGTACCACACCCAATTGTTCCCAAACCACCTGCATTACTCACTGCGCTTGCCAAGATTGGGCTACTAATATTCCCCATTCCACCTTGAATAATTGGATATTTAATTTTTAATAGTTTGCATAAATCTCTCAAAAAATTCACCTCAATTTTATTCTATTATTCTATTTCATGTTATAATAATATTCTAAAAATTAAAAATTTATATTATGGGGGATTGTTGCATGATCATTAATTATTTGAGTAAAAAACCTGATATTCATGATTCCGTATTCTTGGCACCTGGTGCATATATAATCGGCGATGTGTCAATTGGTGAACAATCCACAATATGGTTTAATGCTGTATTACGCGGAGATGAAGACAGCATTACAATCGGTAACAAATGTAGTATTCAGGACAATGCAACGATTCATCTGTACGAGGGAGCACCTGTTGTAGTAGAAGATGAAGTAACAGTAGGACATCAAGTTGTCTTACATGGCTGCAAAGTTGGAAAACGATCAATTGTTGGCATGGGCTCTGTTATATTAGATCATGTTGAAATTGGAGAAGAATGTATCATTGGTGCCAATACCCTTATTACACAAGGTACAAAAATCCCCCCAAGGTCTTTAGTTGTTGGTTCTCCAGGTAAAGTTGTACGAGAACTGACTGAAAAGGATTTTGAACTAATTCAACTTTCTATTGATACATATGTTCAAAAGGGAATTGAATTTAAAAAGGAACTAGATTCATAAAAAGGAGAATGCCTCTACATGTTAGTCTGTATAGAGGCATTTTTGATATCATTTAAAGTGTTAACAACATTAATAAAAAAACAAAATTATCTTTATAAGAATATTTTCTTACAGTCCTTTAAATATAGGTTCACGTTTTTCACTAAATGCATTCAATGCTTCAATTCTATCTATCGTTGGAATGACTACTTCATAAGCCTCAGTTTCAATTGACAAGGCTGATTCTAAGTCTGTATTGATCCCTTTTGTGATAGCGTATTTTGCTTGGCGGATTGCAATTGGACCATTTTTTGATATTGAAGCTGCTAGTTCTAAACTTTTTGGTAACACATCTGCAACTGGAACAGCTTTTAAAATAATGCCTAACTCCACAGCTTCAATAGCTGATATTTTTTTAGCAGTAAAAATCATTTCTTTTGCTTTCATCTCACCAATTAAACGTGGTAATCGTTGTGTACCACCCGCTCCTGGAATAATAGCCCAACTTGTCTCTGTTAATCCTAATAATGCATTCTCTGAAGCAATTGCAAAATCACATGCTAGAAGCCACTCAAAACCTCCTCCTAATGCATGTCCATTCACTGCCGCAATAGTAGGTTGTGGTAAATTTCCTATGCTATAAAATACATCGCGAATTGCTTTCACATTTCGTTTTACTTCTTGCTCACCTAATGTTTTACGTTCTTTTAAATCTGCTCCAGCACTAAAGGCTTTTTCACCTGCACCTGTAAAAATAACAATACGTACATCTGGACTTGCTGCGATTTGATCTACTACTTCTTGTAAACGAACAAGCACTTCATAATTAAAACAATTTAGTACATCTGGACGATTAACAGTTACAATTGCAGTATGATTAATTACTTCATAAAGAACAACAGACATAGGATTCCCTCCTTATTCATTATGATTATTACTCTATATTTTCTACAATGGTTGCAATTCCTTGTCCTACTCCAATACACATTGTTGCTAATCCATAACGAGCATTTCTTTTTTTCATTTCATGAATAAGTGTTGTTAAAATTCGAGCTCCACTTGCCCCTAATGGATGTCCAAAAGCAATAGCGCCTCCATTTACATTTACTTTTGCAGAATCTAATTCTAATTGTTTGATACATTCGATAGATTGCGATGCGAATGCTTCGTTTAACTCCACTAAATCCATATTCTCAATGGACAGATCTGCACGATTTAATGCTTTCTTTGTTGCATTGATAGGCCCTAATCCCATAACTTCTGGTTCAAGTCCAGCGATTGCACCCGTAACATATCGTGCAAGTGGTATAATGCCTAGCTCTTTCGCTTTTTCTGCACTCATTAACAACAATGCCGAAGCACCATCATTTACACCAGAAGCATTTCCAGCTGTTACTGTTCCATTTTCGAAAAGTGGTCGTAATTGACTTAACTTTTCTCTAGATGTATCTGGTCTAGGGTGTTCATCCTTATCAAAGATGGTAACGTTCCCCTTACGATCAGTTATCTCAACTGGAATAATTTCTTCTTTGAAACGGTTGCTTTCCATTGCTTTTTTAGCACGTTGTTGGCTTTCATATGCAAAATTATCTTGTTCTTCGCGACCGATATTGTATCGTTGTGCAACATTTTCAGCCGTTTGTGGCATAGAATCTGTGCCAAACATTTTATGTAGCTTTGGGTTGGTGAAACGCCATCCAATGGTTGTATCAAATAACTTTTGATCTCCTCTTGGATAATCTATTTCAGGCTTGCCCATTACTAATGGAGCACGAGTCATACTTTCAGTACCACCAGCAATGAAAATATCTCCTTCACCACTTTTAATAGCACGTGCTGCAAATTGTACTGCATCCATTCCAGAACCACATAATCGATTTAATGTTGTGCCACCGATTTCAATCGGCAATCCCGCTAATAATACAGCCATTCTAGCTACATTTCGATTGTCCTCTCCAGCCTGGTTAGCATTACCAAAAATAACATCTTCAATTTGATCAACAGGCACTTCGGGATTCCGCTCAACTAAGCTTTTAATTACCATAGCACCTAGATCATCTGGTCTTACTGATTTTAAAGCCCCTTTATATCTACCAATTGGTGTTCTTACGGCATCTACAATAACTACTTCTGTCATTTTTTCACCAATTCCTTCCCTTCAGAATAATCATATACGCCACATCCAGTTTTACGACCAAGACGACCAGCCTTTACATATTGTTCAAGTAATGGTGCAGGGCGATACTTTTCGCCGAGTTTTTCATGTAAATAGCGTAAATTATTTAAACGTGCATCAAGTCCAACTAAATCCACCAGTTCGAATGGTCCCATAGGATAATTTAAACCTAATTTAATGGCTTTATCGATATCCTCTGGTGTACCTAGCCCCTCCTGCAGCATATAAAATGCTTCGTTTCCAACAAGTGCACTAATACGACTTGTTACAAAGCCAGGAAATTCATGAATCACAACTGTTTCTTTTCCCATTTGTTGTGCTACTTTGGCAATTATTTCAGCCGTTTCATCGTTAGTTTCAAGTCCACGTACAATTTCAACTAATGCCATTTTATGGACAGGATTGAAAAAATGCATGGCGATTGTTCGCTCAGGTCTCCCTGCATATGAAGCGATTTCTGTTGGGCTCATTGTAGACGTATTTGTAGCAAATAAGCATGTAGCTGGTGCAAATTGCTCCATCTGTTCAAATACACCCTTTTTAATCACTGACTTTTCAGGAACAGCCTCAATGATTAGATCTGCATTTGCTATTCCTGCAGGTAAATCTGTAGTGTAGGATAAATTTTTTTGCCCTTGTTTCTTTTGTTGTTCTGTAATTTTGTTGTATTTTATTGATTTATCAAAAATTATTGTAATTTCTTTTTTGGCACTCGTTAAAGCTGCTTCATTTACATCCACTAAAGTTGTATCAAACCCACCTAAAGCACTAACATATGCAATGCCTCTCCCCATTACTCCAGAACCAATTACAGTTATATTCTTCATCTTTATCCCCCCTTAATAAACAAATAGGGGAAAAACCCCTATTTGTTTTTTATTCCTCATTAACTCGTAGTTAAACCTACTGATGAAGCTTCACTCTATAATCCAAGTGGATTTAATGGACGATTTCCATAGTAGGAAATGATACTTTTTGTTTCTGTATATAAATCTAGTGTTTCGATACATAGTTCACGACCGAATCCGGATTGTTTATAACCTCCAAATGGTGTACCTGGCATTGCAGAAAATGGACAGTTCACCATAACAATTCCAGCTTGAATTTCATTTGCAACTCGAGTTGCACGTGCTCCGTCTTTTGACCATACAGCAGAACCTAGGCCAAATTCAGTATCATTAGCTAACTGAATAGCTTCTTTTTCATCTTTGAATTTCATAATGACTACGACTGGTCCGAAAATTTCTTCATTTACCACTTTCATCGAATGATTAACATTTGCAATGACTGTTGGTTCATACCAGAATCCATTTTCAAATCCTTCTACTTGGGCTTCTTTACCACCTGATAAAACTTCTGCTCCGTCTTGAATAGCTGATTGAACATAACCATCTATAACATCTAATTGAGTTTTGTCGATAATTGCGCCCATATGTGTTTCTTTATCAAAAGGATTACCTAATTTTATTTTTTTTGCTTTCGATACAAATTTTTCAACAAATTGTTCGTAAATATTTTCATGCACATATAAACGAGAACGAGCTTCGCATGACTGGCCGGAATTATAAAAAATACCGTACAAGGAACCATCCACTGCAGCATCAAGATCTGCATCTTCAAATACTATGTTTGGTGATTTCCCACCTAATTCAAGTGTTACACGTTTTAATGTATTAGAAGCCTTGTTCATAATGTCTTTACCAATTGGCGTTGAGCCTGTAAATGCCACTTTATCAACTAGTTTGTGTTCAACAAGATAGTTTCCTACTTCAGCACCAGATCCAGGGATGATATTAACTACACCTGCTGGTACACCTGCTTCTAAGCAAATTTCACCTAAGATAATTGCTGTTATTGGCGTTAAAGAAGCTGGTTTCACAATAACTGAGCAACCAACTGCAATTGCTGGTGCAATTTTCCATGCCGCCATCATGATTGGATAATTCCAAGGGATAATTTGAGCACATACACCAACAGGCTCTTTTTCAGTGTAGTTGTGGAACTGCCCTGGCATGTTGTTGACAACACCACGATGACCTACAATAGCACCTGCATAAAATTCAAAATCTTCAATTGCCTGATTTACTTGCCCTTGCGCAGTGCTTAATGATTTCCCAGTATCTAAGATTTCTAGTTCTACAATTTCATTGAAACGAGAACGCATAATAGATGCGATTTTATTTAAAACCTGTGCACGGCGACCTACTGGATACTTTCTCCATTTTCCGTGATCAAATGCTTCACGTGCAGCTTGTACGGCACGTTCTGCATCTTCTTTACTCGCTTTTGCAACTTGTGCAACTAATTCACCTGTTGCTGGATTGTATGTGCTAATTGTTTGTCCATTGTTGCTTTCTACTTTTTCACCGTTAATAATTAGATGATAAAATTCGCGTTTCGATGAGTTTTGTTCTACTAATGTTTGAGATGTTGACATTTGATTTCCCCCTTTTAGTTACCAATGAAGACAGGTTTTCTTTTTTCCATGAAAGCTTTAATTCCCTCTTGATGATCTGCTGTGAGACCCGCAATTCTTTGTCCTTGCGCTTCATATTCTAAAAAATCAGATAATTCAAGATCGCCCGCAGCACGTAATGCCCGTTTTGTTAAGGCGACTGCTTTTGTTGGTAGTGCGGCAAGCTTTGTGGCGTAATTTAATACTTCCTCTTCGAAACTTTCATTCGGAACTACTTTTGTGGCAATCCCTAATTTTAATGCATCATGTGATAGAATTCTTTCGCCGAATAGTGAAATTTCAAGCGCTTTGGCATCACCAACTAATCGACGTAAATAATATAAATTTCCCGAATCAGGAATTAGCCCTACTTGTATAAACGCATTCATAAAGAATGATTTTTCCGCCATAATCCGGAAATCGCATGCTAGTGCTAGACTAAAGCCAGCTCCTGCTGCTGCACCATGTACCGCAGCAACAATCGGCTTTTCACACTCTCGAATTTTCTTAACCATCGGGCCATATAAAGAGCGTAAGACTTCCCCGTGATCCATTGAATTATCGACTTCTGATAGATCCTGTCCTGAACAAAATCCCTTTCCTGCACCTTTAATCACAATGCAGCGCACCTCATCTGAACCTTCAGCAGTTTTAATGGCTTTTGTAATTTCTTTGTTCATCGTAGAGGTAAAGGCATTTAACGCTTCTGGACGATTTAATGTAATCACACAAACTGTATTATTTACTTCATATTTAATAGACTCATACATCATTATCGCCCCTTAAAATGAGGAGTGCGTTTTTCTACGAACGCATTCATTCCTTCTTTTTGATCCTCTGATGAGAACAATAAGTAGAAATTTTTTCGTTCATATTGCATTCCTTCATATAATGAATAGTCAACTGCCTTCGTAACAGATTCTTTTATAAGTCTGATCGCTAAAGGTGGCTTCTTGCTTATCGTATCTGCAAATTTCAACGCTTCTTCAAGCAAAAGTTCTGGTTGAACTACTCTGTTTACAACACCGTATTGCAGAGCCTCATTTGCTGGAATACGCTTTGCACTCCAAATCCATTCTAGAGCTTTTGTACGTCCTACTAGTTTTGTTAAACGTTGAGTTCCACCTGCACCTGGCATAACACCTAAATTAACTTCTGGAAAGCAAAATTCTGTACCTTCTGCCGCAATAAGAACATCACAGCTTAAAGCTAATTCGAAGCCTCCACCAAATACATAACCGTGAACCGCACCAATAATTGGTTTCTTTAATAAAGCAACTCGGTCCCAATCTGCAAATTGATTTAATAATTCTAATCGAATTGAGTCATCAGAAGCCATTTCATCAATATCTGCACCAGAAGAGAAAGCCTTTCCTCTTCCACTAATGATCATTACCCGTACAAACTCATCATGCTCAAACGCTTCAAGTGCCTCCACTATTTCACGAACCATTTGGCGATTTAATGAGTTATACTGTTTTGGACGGTTGAGTTCAACAATCCCAATTTCTTTTTGAATAGATGTCGTAATGAACTGAAATTCTGTCATTAGTCCTCCTCACCAATCATTAACGTTACGAGATCACCTGCAAAACTCATCAAGTCTTTTCCTGATGCCTTTCCTTCTGCTGAACGAAGGCCGTTCTTCAAATCTTCTTGGCTATCATAAAACATTTCACACATTAGATAGTAAGGTGCTTCTTTTCCCATAGGTGTTACACTGAACTTTGTTACTTTCATTTCACGCAATCCCGGAATTTTCTCTGTAATTGGAACATGAACCTCGTTATAGTGTTTATCGAAAGCAATTTGATCCTCTGGTTTTTTATATAACGCAATCAATTTAGCCATTTTATCGTCTCCTTTTACATTAATGTTGAAACTGGTTTCATCGCTTCAAATGGATTTTTGCAGCTCTTGCAATATAAAATACTTCTGCAAGCTGTTGGCCCAAAAATATTATCTAATGTTACATATGTAGAGCCACAATACGGGCAATCTACATGCCACGAACCATCAGCCTTGATAAATTCTGGTGGTGCTGCAATACCAAATTCCTTTAATCCCTTTTTGCCCTTTTCAGTGATTCGTTCAGACGTCCATGGTGGATTATAAATGAACTCTACCTCAACTGATTCGACTTCTTCGATATTTTGAATTGCCTGTATAACCCGATCTTGTATAATGTTTAATGCAGGGCAACCCGAAAAAGTCGGAAGCATTTGTACATGAACATGATGGTCTTTCACTGCAATTTGTTCCACCATTCCCAGATCAATCACACTGACCGTATCAATCTCTGGATCCTTTACGCTATCAAGTACCTCATAGACTCGACTTGTTAATGTATGCTTAACAAACATCCCCTATCACTCTCCCGTATTACCAAGTTGCTTCAAGGTTTGAAGAATAAACTTCAGACATCGTAGTAATCGCTTGTTGCAATTCTTCTGTATGATCACCATTTCTACCATTTAAGGACGGTGCTTTCAACTGTGGTAATGGCATGTTAATCGTTTCAAAAACTGGCTTTAACATCGTTAACCATCTACCGTGTAATACATCACTTGCTTCGATTAGCCCACTTTCTACAATGTCTTTTTCACTAATTCCTAATGAGAAGATGTCATCACTATCTGCTAATACTCGATCCAATGCTTCTTGCATTCGTCGCTTTGCATCTTCTGTGGCTGTAAATAATTGAACAAACCACGTTTTCCAGTGTAATAAATGATAGTAGAGCTCCATACTTATCTTCACAGCAGCTTCTGCTATTTTTTCATTAGAACTCGATTTCAATGAATCGATTTTCACTTTTTTTGCAACAGTGTAAAGATAATTCCGTACTACTGCATATGCCCAATCATATATTGGGTTTTCCAAATAGGTACCTTCCCCATTTTTGCGTTCTACTAAAATACTATTTCTGCGTTCTGTAATAGGACGTAAATGTGCCAATGCATCTGCATTCCCGATGTTCAATGATTCTAGCAAGCGATAAAACATTGTCGCATGCCCCATCGTATCTTGGGTAATAGAAGAAAAGGCCACATCTTCTTCTATATGTGGAGCTAATCCAAGCCACTCAGATCCACGATAAGAGAAAATATAATCATCATCTGCTAATTGGAAAAGGAGTTCTACTTCTGGTGATTGTAAATTCATTGTCATTTAGGTTTCCCTCCTGCCCAGGATAAGATTTCTTTTTCATCAAGCATGTTCTGTTCATAGTGGCGCCATTTCTTTTTCAAATACCCATAGCCTTTTGTTGTTCGATAATCTTTGTTATCTAATCGTTGTAGCATTTGTTTTTCTTCTTGGTTTAAACTACGAATATCTTCGCGATTAACTACCCAAATATCTACAACAGGTTCGCGTCTCATAAAATTTTCTTGCGCCATTAAAATCGCTATTTCCTTATTTGGTGCAAGTAAGCTAAATTGATGTTGAAATGCAGCTGTTGGTGTACGCTTACTGAAGACTTCATATTCTTTGTAAAATGTCTCTTTTTGCATAACTGTCCCTCCTAGACTACTTTTGAACGTAATGCATCTCGGACCCATGCACTATTTTCGTAAGAAGTTCTTCGAAGCGCTAGACGCTCTTGAGATTTCGGTCCCTCATTGCGTTGCACTTTTTTAAAGTTCTCCCAATTTGGTTGTTCATATATCCACAATTTTTGTTCTTTGTCATAGTACATAGTTGGATCTGGAAGCTCTAAGCCAAGTGATAAAATGCGTGGCACATACTTATCAAAAAAACTTTGACGTAGTTCTTCATTTGTATTGATGCGAATTTTATATTTAATCGTAATATCTTGTTTACTTGTGCCTGTTGTTTTACTAGAAGCTGGACCAAAGAAGAATAACAACGGTTCCCACCAACGTTTTAATGCATCTTGAACCATTGCACGTTGCTCATCTGTTCCTTCTGCAAGTGCCATAATAATTGCTTCACCATGTTGCGCATGGAAAACTTCTTCTGCACAAATTCTTTGTAATGCTCTTGCATATGGACCATAAGAAGCACCAAGCATATTCGTTTGTGAGATAATTGCTGCTCCATCTACCAACCAACCAATGAGTCCAGCATCGCCCCAACTCTTTGTCTCCATATGGAAAACATTGTGGAATTTTAGTCGACCCGCAAATAAATCTTGCATTATATCATCTCGATCTTTGCCATACGGTTTTAATAAATCTTCCACAACTCTCAGTAATAATTGTCCGTGCCCCATTTCATCTTGCACTTTAGCCATAATTCCTAGCTTGCGAAAAAGTGAAGGTGCTTTAGGAACCCATTCTTTCTCCGGTAACGCGCCCATAATTTCACTAATTCCATGCATAGAGATTAACTTAATTAATGCATTGCGATATTCCTCTGGCATCCAATCATCGGCTTCAATTTTCTCCCCACGCTCAATACGTGCTTCAAATTGTTCTTGCAACTTTTCTTGACTTAACCCTTCTATTAACATTCCGCAACCTCCTTATATAACAACTAATTAGATAAACGTAGCTTTATTGTTATATTGAATCTCAAAAAAATAGTCCCTTACTAGTTTTCAATTAACTCAATTGGTTGAGATGATACTTTTATAGAGTCAGTTGGACACCCATCAACTGCATCTTCTAAATCATCGTATAAATCCTCTGGCAATTCACCGATTCCTTCATTATCATCTAAAAGTACAAAGGCAATTCCTTCGTCATTGTAATCAAAAATATCTGGAGCACATGCACCACATGCACCACATGCTATACATGTTGTTTGATCAATTCGGGTAAATTTCGCCATTTACACTATCTCCCTTCATATCATCTATTACACCGGATGGCTTGATTCGGCCATTATACTAGTACTATGAAGTGGTTGAACTTTTGAAGTTGGATCAACATACACTTTTGCATTACTAATTGCTACTGGTGCTTCTCCAAATCCACTTGCTATTAATTTGACTTTTCCTTCATATGTGCATATATCCCCGGCAGCATAGATTCCTTCTATATTTGTTTCCATTTTCGAATTAACTACAATTGAATTCTTTTCAATAGCTAATTTCCAATTCTTGATTGGGCCCAATGTGGAAAGAAAACCAAAATTGACTATGATATCATCGACATCTTGCACTATAGTTACGCTTTCATCTTTGGTATGTTGCAACAATACATGTTCTACATGTTCACTGCCTATCAATTCTTTCGGTATATAAGGTGTTACAATATTTATGGTTGAATTCATAAGCTGTTCAACACTATGCTCATGTGCTCGGAATTTGTCACGACGATGTACTAATGTTATATTTTTTGCGATTGGTTCTAACATTAAGGCCCAATCTACTGCTGAGTCTCCTCCACCAAATATCGTGACATTTTTGCCCTTGAAACGTTGTAAATCATTTATAAAATAATGGATATTTTTATCTTTATACTTTTCTTCATTCTCTAGGCCGAGAACTCGTGGATTAAACGCACCATTACCAGCAGTAATCAAAATTGTTTTTGAATAATACTTATTTTTATTAGTTTGAATAACAAAGATTCCCTCATCATTCTTTTCAAGTACTTCCACTACTTCATCCAGAAATACATCTGTTGGAAAATTGTCCATTTGCTGTTTTAAGTTTCCGATTAACTCTTGTGCTTTAACTTTTGGAAATCCTGCAATATCATAGATATACTTTTCAGGATAGAGGGCAGACAACTGTCCACCCAATTGAGGTAAGCTTTCAATAATTTGTGCACTCATCCCGCGTAAACCCGCATAGAAAGCAGAAAACATACCTACTGGTCCGCCCCCTATAATGGTTATATCCTTCACTACCGTTTCATTCACTATTTAACAGCCTCCTCTCTTTGCTCGTTTCTACGATCAACCAATCGTATTGCTTTACTCTCAAATCGTGGTAGTTCCATAGGTGCTTTAATAGCAACATCTACTGAGATCAAACAAGCATTTTTGATTGCATGTAGAATTTTTTTCTCCAGTTGAAGTACTATTGGATGTTGTAGATTACATCCAACTTCTTCATATAGACTAGAATTGACTTCAACTTGTAATTCCACCGCATCCATATTCCCTTTTTTCAGAAGATGTATTTGGTAAAATGGAGATAATTTATCAATCTTCAACAACTCGCGTTCTATTTCAGATGGGAATACATTCACGCCTCGGATAATCATCATGTCATCTGTCCGCCCTTTTACACGAGCCATTCTTGCCATTGTGCGTCCACAAACACACTTTGCTCGGTTGAGAGAAGTAATATCACCTGTACGATAACGAATAACTGGAAGTGCTTCTTTCGTTAAAGTAGTAATGACTAATTCACCATCTTCTCCATCCGGGAGAAGTTCTAATGTTTCCGGGTCAATAATCTCTACAAGGAAGTGATCCTCTGCAATATGTAGCCCTTGTTGTGCTTCATGACACTCAATAGCAACCCCCGGCCCCATAACTTCACTTAATCCATATATATCTACAGCTTTAATCTTTAGTTTATCTTCAATTGTTTTACGCATTTCCTCTGTCCAAGGCTCTGCTCCGAAAATTCCGTACTCAATACCATTTGTTTCTGGAGTAATTTTCAACTTCTCCATTTTTTCTGCAACATTTAATATATATGAGGGTGTACCAGCGATGCCTCTTGGTTTAAAATCCTGAATTAATGTTACTTGGCGATCCGTGTTGCCCCCTGAAACTGGTATAACTGCTGCGCCTAATTTTTCAGCTCCATAGTGAAGACCAACTCCACCTGTAAACAAACCATATCCATATGCATTATGGAAAATATCCTCTGAAGAACCCCCAGCAGCAGTAATAGCTCGCGCTACAATTTCTGACCATATTTCAATATCTTTTTTCGTATAGCCTACAATTGTTGGCTTACCACTAGTTCCAGAAGAACCATGAATGCGTACTACATCCGACATCGGGACCGCAAATAATCCAGTCGGATAGTTGTCACGTAAGTCTTTCTTTTTCGTAAATGGCAATTTTCTTAAATCTTCTAAACTTTTAATATCTGATGGCTTTACATTTAGCTCATCAAATTTCTCTTTATAAAAAGGGACATTATTGTAAACCCTTTCAACAGTTTCTATAAGGCGTTGCAATTGTATCTCTTGAATTTCCCCTTGTGATTTTGTTTCAACTTCTGGATGATACATCCAAAGCCCCCCTTTGCTTTAGAAATCATAAGACAGATTCAATATAACAATTTATAACGAAACGTTTTAATTTCGTAATTTAATATTATGATAGTTAATATGTTCAGAATTGTCAATAAATTTATTATATTCTACTTAAAACCACTTATTACTTTATTGAGTAATCATTTTTAAAAAACCAATTAATATTATCTATTAAAAAATAAAACATTCAACATATATATACTTTCGTGTTTATTTTGTAATATATTTTTATAGATAATTTTACATACAAATACTTTATATGATAAATTATGAATATTCACAATTTTTAATAACCAAGTGTTATAGGAAATTAAAAATAATTCTACAAAGGGGCATAATCATGTCAAAACAATATAGCAAACCGATGGAATCCCAATCTGCTTTTCAAGTATTAAAAGATGAACCATTTGCAAATTACTTAGGAATTAAACTGACCTCTATGGATGAAGGAACAGCTACTGCAGAATTATTTACTACTGAAAATATGTTGAACTCCCATGGAAGTGTACATGGTGGGGTTATATTCTCTCTTGCGGATTTTGCATTTGCTGCTGCTAGTAATTCTTATGGACAAGTTGCTGTCGGTGTCAATAATTCCATTAATTATTTTGCTGCAGGACATGTAAATACCATACTTATTGCTACTGCAACTGAGATCAAGCGAACAAGAAAACTTGCTTGGTATAACATCCAAGTGCATAATGAAGAAACCTTAATTGCTTCAATGGAAGCTATGGTTTACTTAAAAAATCAAAACTTTTTAAGTGAATAAAATGAAACTCCATAAAAAACTGAGCCTCGAATAGTGGTCACTTAAAAAGTGATCATATACGAGGCTCAGTTCATTTTTTTGAGGATTTAATTTTTAACATCATTAAATGTACATTATAAAAAACTTTTAACTAATGTTTTTAAATTACTGTTTCTGTAACTGTGACCCAATATTATCTCTTCACAATTACTTTCTTAGCTTTACTTGTATTTCCATCTTTATCTTTAGCTGTTACATACAATGAAGTTCCTGCTTTTTGTTTCTTGATTTTAACTGAAAAGTTTCCTTTACTAGTTGCTTTAGCTTTTCCAATTGTTTTGCTCTTTGCTTTTACTGTTACAGTTGAGCCTTTTTCTGCTTTCCCTTTAACAGCTGTTGTTTTACTAGTTACTGCATTTACTTTTGGTGTTACAGGTGCGATTTTGTCTTTTACTACAACTTTAATCGTCTTACTTGATCGTTTTGCTGAATCTACACTTGTAATATAAAGTTTAGTACCAGCTTTTTGTTTCTTGATTTTAATCTTAAATTCATAGTAGCTATCGGCTTTACCTTGGCCAATTATTTTCTTTGAAGCATCCTTAATCACTACATTATCTTTTGGCATAGCATATCCGGTTACATAAGTTGTTTTGTTACTAATTGTATTTACTGAAGGAGCTACTGGTGTCTTGTCTTTTTCAACGTATACAGTAAGTGTTGATTTTGCAAGACCAGTTGAATCGGAAATAGTAACTTGAAGTTTTTGGTTTATTTTTTGTGCTGGAATTTTCACTGAGAAAGTTCCTTTTGAAGAAGCTGTTGCTTTTCCAATGACTTTCGTTCCCTTTTTAACTTCAACTTTGGCACCTTTTATAGCATTTCCTGTTACTGAAGTTTTCCCCACAATAATTGGGTTTACTTTTACTTTTAAATCAGCAGTACTTACTGCACTAAATGCATTTAATCTTCCATAACCTGAAACAAGATCGCTACCTATAGGAATATCTAAATCTTCCGAATCAGTACCACCGGCTCCACCGCCGATTATATCTATAATACTACCACTATCTTCTTCATTATCCTTCTCTTCAAATGCTACATTATCGGATGATTCGTGTAAAATTTTACGAATATCGGCTACTTTTAATTTTGGATTTTCTGATAAAAGTAATCCTGCTACAGCCGTTACATGTGGTGTAGCCATTGATGTTCCACTCATATACGTTACATTTCCGTTAGGTACAATACTAGGAATATTAGTTCCAGGTGCAACTAAATCTAATTTCTC
>DATMJF010000085.1:0-11907 GCA_035554455.1 Rummeliibacillus sp. | reverse complement strand
TTTTGCTCCATGATCAACAGCATATTTGATACCGTAAGCAATTTGTTCTGTATCTCCTGAACCACTTGCATTCAGTACTTTAACAGGCATAATCTTTGCCTTTTGGTTAATTCCTTCCATGGAATAGCCATTGTTAGATTGTGCTGCAATAATTCCTGAAACATGCGTACCATGTCCATTATCATCTAATGGAGGCTGATCTTTATCTACAAAGTTTTTACCGATATCAGTACGTACACGATTTTTTAAATCAGCAAGTGTATAATCAACACCTGTATCGACAACTGCAATCACTGTGTCTTTTACATTTTGTTTACTTAGTAGACTTTGTAGCTTATCGTTACGGATATCCGCACCTTTTAAGCCTTCATCTCCACCAAGGTTTTTCAAAGACCATTGATAGGATGATTGAATATCATTTGAAAGAGCGTGGAATGTTTGAACAGGTTCAACAAATTCAACCTCTGGAAGCTTCGCAACCTGTGAAACAGTTGTTTGAAGTGATTTTACTTGTGCTTTAGCACTCATACCTGAATATTGATCATCATTCATCTGAACGACATACATATTATCAAATAATGCATCTACTTTATCTACAGCTGATAAAGTAGATAAAGTGTTACTGCCTTTAATTTTCGATTGGACAGAGCTTAAAGTTTTATTATCTTTTAACTTAATAATATATTTACCACTTGAAGATTCAGGTAATTTAATACCTATATTTTTAGCAACATTTACTAATCTTTCACCTGCTAGGCTTGTAAGATTCGCTTTTTTTGCTAGAGTTTCCATTTCTGCACTTAACTTAGATGGAACAGCATCGCTAGCAATTTTATATAAAGAATTGATTGCTTTATCTTCATCTTTGCTGATAACACGTGAACTACCCGCACCATTTTTGTTTAGATCATCAATCAATGGTTGAAGAACAACTAAATTATTATAAAGATCATCTTTTATACTTTTATTGAATGCCAACTTAGCAATAAGGAATGGTGCTGATTTATAGTACAAGGATGATAATTGACGACCTTGTTCCGTTTTTGAAAGGATTCCATCACGGAATAAACGAAGATCCTTTAACATTTCCTTAGCATTGCTCTTACCATTTACGCTAGATTCAACCGGACATGTCGCACCTGATGCGTCCTCTGTATTTGGTGGTAATTTTACAGAGCTCGTTTTTAAGGTATAACTAGCATTTCCAAAATCAGCCCCTTCTAGTGAGGCATCTGGATTTACTGTTCCATCTGGATTTTCTATTAGACCATAATACTCAACCTTTATGTAGTAAGTATTGTCCCAAGCATATGGAAATTGAATGATTGCGGGTGTACCTGGAATTGTTCCTGCAGAATATTGTTCAAAAGTTTGATCTTTCTCTGCATTTTCTTTACTAGAGTAGACAGATACATTCACTACTTGATCACTGTTTACTTCTATTTTTAGATGAGAATATTTAGTGATTTCATCTTTAGTTGGAGTGATTTTATACCAATTAACACCAGGCTGTTCAAAAGCCCCATCAATTACTTTCCCATCCGTAATAGTAGTTGCCTCACCAACCCCGGTCGCTGGAATTGTTTCCGCATGATATGTTTGTGGAATTATGAATCCAAATATCAAAGCAAAAATAAGTAGCCAGCTTGTTAATTTACTTAATTTGTTAAACTTCACATAATTGCCCCCTATATAATTTTTAAGGAAAATACTTCCTTCCTTATAATATCTATTATTATCGAATACTTCAAAACAATATTTTTTTTATTCTATAAATTAAACTATTTTCTTAGGTACTATTCAAACATAAATACATATTTTAGCAAGTCCTAAAACTTATTATCTATTACATACGTCCTAAGTAGATAGGACCCCCGATCATAGCCCCGTTTAGCACTATTCGTCTGGGGTTTGGCACTATTCACTGATTAACTATTCCTACTAAATCGCCCATTAGCACCACTCACAACTCGATTAGTACCACTCAACACGTTTAGCACCACTCGTACGAGGATTAGCACTACTCACTGATTGACTATCACTACTCAGCTTCCCATTGGTACCACTCGCAACTCGATTAGCACCACTCAGCTCCCATTGGTACCACTCACAACTCGATTATCACCACTCGTACGAGGTTTAGCACCACTCACTGATTGACTATCACTACTCAGCTTCCCATTGGCACCACTCGCAACTCAATTAGCACTACTCAACACGTTTAGCACCACTCGTACGAGGATTAGCACTACTCAACTGGGGGTTTGGCACTATTCACTGATTAACTATCCCATGAAACGAGAATATATCATTAAATTTATTTCATTCCACAAAAAAAGCCCATGAATTCAACCATTCATGGGCTAACCTTTTCATATTTAGCTTTATAAAAATTTCTTCGAATTCTTTTTACCGTCATACGAATAGAGAACAAATTTATCTTCCACAACCGTTCTAACATGAACAGGACGTCCCCACAATTGATAGATATACGGTAGAACCTGTTCTAAATAGCGAGGATCAAGTTCCATTCCTTCATAGCCATGTACTAAATATAATTCACCGTTTCGTAAATAGTCTCCGTTTTCCACAACAATGTAGGGGAATCCACCATTTACTCTCATCGATACAAGTTGATCTCGTATAGCTTCATAATCTTTGTCTGTAATTCGATAGTCAGATCCCTTTTTCTCAAATAAATAAAGGTCTTCTTGTTTTACCAAGTCTTTGGTCAAATAGTTTCGGATAAAGGACATATCCGATTCTACTTCTCTTACCTCAAACATTTTCTCACGACCGGAATTCGGTTTAACGCCTAATCTTTTCATTTCTTCTGTTGGATTGTCATATCGTTTTTCAATATCTTCATAAATTTTCAAGCCTAAGTAATATGGATTAATCGAAGTTTTAGAGGGCTGAACAACGCCCGCATTTAACTTTGCATAATCGATTGTTTCAGTTGTTGTTAAATTTAGTTCTCTCATGATACGTTGATGCCAGTACGAAGCCCAGCCTTCATTCATGATTTTGGTCTCTAATTGTGGCCAAAAATAGAGCATTTCTTCTCGCATCATTGTCAATACATCTCGTTGCCACTCTTCCAGCTCACGACTATACATCTCGATGAATAGTAACAAATCCTTTTCTGGCTTTGGTGGAAATTTTTTCTTTTTATAGCGTATTGTATTTTGTTCTTTTTCTGGTTGATCTAAATTCCAAAGATCATCGTATGGTGTTTTTGATGCAGTCAGTTCTTCATCTTCGTCATCATAATCGTTCTTTAATATCTTTGGACGCAAGATAGAGGGATCTATATGTTCTTGAATAGCTAAGATCGCATCTAGAAACTGTTCTACCTCTTCTTTTCCATAGAGCATTTCATAATGGGAAATACGCTCAGCAGTTGCTGTCATGCTCTCTACCATGTCTCTTCTAGTATTCGTGAAGCGAACATTGTTTTTGAAAAAATCACAGTGTGCTAAAACATGCGCAATAATCAGCTTATTTTGAGTTAATGAATTTGTATCAAGTAAAAACGCATAACAAGGATTAGAATTAATAACAAGTTCGTATATTTGGCTTAAACCCAAATCGTATTGTAGCTTCATTTTATGGAACTGTTTGCCGAAGCTCCAATGGGAAAAACGAGTTGGCATGCCATATGCTCCAAATGTATAAATAATATCTGCTGGACAAATCTCATAGCGCATTGGATAAAAGTCCAAACCAAACCCTATCGCAATTTCCGTAATTTCATCAATTGCCTGATGAAGCTCCTTTTCCATCTATTGAATCCCTCCGCGCATATTATTAGGAAATGAAACTTTTTACCATCTAGTTCAATCTTCAGGCTGCTCTTTTTGGAAAAAGCATTTTAGTGCTTCATAAACATCATTTTTTGTTTTCAAAACATATTGTCGAAACTTTGGATTCTCTATTTTTTTATAGTTATACATTAAGGTTGAAAAGCGATTATGTTGATTTACTTCACCGTAACCGAACATACTTGAAACTTTCATTAATTCCTGAATCAATCTAACGCAAGATTCATTATCTGTTGACATATTTTCTCCATCAGAAAAATGAACAGGATAGATATTATA
This sequence comes from Rummeliibacillus sp., assembly GCA_035554455.1. Taxonomy (GTDB): domain Bacteria; phylum Bacillota; class Bacilli; order Bacillales_A; family Planococcaceae; genus Rummeliibacillus. The sequence continues at coordinate 7,804 of DATMJF010000085.1, read as the reverse complement.
GCGCGCTGGATTATATTTCTGATTAATAAGTTCCAAAGATTTTAAATAGGCGGAAGAACAAATCGTGCCGCCACTTTCTCCCTTTGTGAAAAATTCTTCCTCTGTCACAACTTTTGCGATCGTATGATGAGCGATAAATTCAATTTCCACAGTTTCATACTTAGAACGTAAAAACCTTGTCATCCAGAAGAAAAAGCTTCGCGCACAATATTTTTCAAAACTTCCCATCGAGCCACTCGTATCCATCATTGCAAGGACAACTGCTTTCGATTCAGGTTTTACAACTTCATCCCATGTTTTAAATCGTAAATCATCATTGTGAATAGGGGCAATCTCTGCCTTTCCTTTCATAGCATTACGTTTAATAGCATTTAAAATTGTTCGCTTTTTATCGATATTGCCCATAAGCCCTTTTTTTCGGATATCGTTAAATTCAATCTTTTCTGTCGTAATATCGGCCATGTCTTTCTCTTGCAAATTAGGTAGCTCTAACTCTTTAAATAAGACATTCTGTATTTCTTCAAGACTTACTTCTGCCTCATAATAATCTTCACCAGCCGTGTCCCCTGCCTCTTTCCCTTTCCCAGGACCTTTGCTTTCTCCACTTGAATCGCGGGCTACTACATCGCCTACCTTACTGTTACCTTTTCCTTGACCAACATGCTTTGATTTTCCATAGTTGTATCGAATTTTATACTCATCTAGAGAACGAATAGGAATTTTAATAACATCTTTTCCGTTTGACATAATGATGCTCTCTTCACTTACTAGATCTGGTAAATTATTTTGAATAGCTTCCTTTACCTTTTCCATATGACGTTGTTGATCTTGGTGTCCTTTACGATGGAGAGACCAATTTTCCTGAGAGATGACAAAACGTTTATTCGAATTTTCAGTCATTTTTATCCTCACCCATCTATTATTAAAAAGTTTTAAACACGAGTATCAATTCCTTAAGAGCCCACATTATGTAAAGCTTTGTAGTGGAAAAAAATCTCTTTCTTTATACTATGCTAACTTTTACGATAATTTAACTTTTTAAAGATATAAAAATGGAGTGTCCTTAAAATTATTTGGACACTCCTATTTCTGAGTCTTAACGATTCAATAAGCTACCTACGTATTGTAACAATTCATTTGCAGAAGTTGAGTTATAACCATGTTCGTCTATCAAAGTTGCAACAACTTCGTTAATCTTCTTAAGTTGAGATTCATCTGGCGTTTTAGAAGACGTTGTTATTTTCACGATATCTTTTAAATCAGCAAACAATTTCTTTTGAATGGCTTCTCGTAATCTTTCATGAGAATTATATTCAAAGCGTTTTCCTTTTCGTGCATAAGCAGATATGCGGATTAAAATTTCTTCACGGAACGCTTTTTTCGCATTTTCAGAAATACCAATTTGTTCTTCTATAGATCGCATTAGTTTTTCATCTGGATTCATTTCTTCCCCAGTAAGCTGATCTCGAAGTTTGTTTTTATTACAAAAAGCTTCTACATTATCGAGATAATTATTCATTAGTGTTTTCGCAGATTCTTCATACGAATACACAAATGCTTTTTGCACTTCGTTTTTCGCAATTTCATCGTATTCTCTTCTTGCCACTGCGATATAATTCATATATTTTTCTTTATCTTCCTGACTGATTGAAGCATGTTGATCGAGTCCGTCTTTAAGAGCAAGTAACACGTCTAATGCATTGATAGACGGTACTTTCTTACGAATAATAGCTGAAGAAATTCGGTTAATAATATAACGAGGATCGATACCATTCATGCCTTCGTTTGGATATTCTTTTTTCAAGTCTTCCACATCAACTGAATTAAATCCTTCTACACTTTCTCCGTCATAAAGACGCATTTTCTTTACTAAATCAATACCTTGTTTTTTCGGAATTTCAAGCCTTGTTAAAACGGAGAAGATTGCGGCAGCTTTTAATGCATGTGGTGCAATATGAATATGTGCCATGTCACTTTCATTTATCATTTTTTCGTAAATTCGTTCTTCCTGACTTACTTTTAAATTATAAGGAATTGGCATGACGATAATTCTTGAATGAAGTGCTTCGTTCTTTTTATTTGAGATAAAGGATCGATATTCCGTTTCGTTCGTATGAGCAACAATTAACTCATCCGCACTAATTAACGCAAATCTGCCTGCCTTAAAGTTTCCTTCTTGCGTTAATGACAAGAGGTTCCATAGAAATTTCTCGTCTAATTTAAGCATTTCCTGAAATTCCATCATACCTCTATTTGCTTTGTTTAGCTCCCCATCAAAACGGTAAGCACGTGGGTCTGATTCAGAACCGAATTCTGCAATAGTAGAAAAATCGATACTACCTGTTAAATCCGCAATATCTTGTGATTTCGGATCAGATGGAGTAAATGTACCGATTCCAACACGTTTATCTTCTGAGAAGAAAATACGCTCAACCATTACATTTTCAATGTGTCCATAATATTCTTGTTCAAGTCGCATCGTGTTTAAAGGAGATAAATTACCCTCTACTCGTATAGCATATTCTTCAAAGAAATCATGACGGAGATGATGTGGGATTAGATGGAGTGGATCCTCATGCATTGGGCATCCTTTTATGGCATACACTGCACCTTCTTCGGTTCTCGAATATTGCTCAAGCCCTCGTTTCAGTAATGTCACAATAGTCGATTTACCACCACTCACAGGTCCCATCAATAATAAAATCCTTTTACGAACATCTAGTCTTCTTGCTGCAGGGTGGAAATATTCCTCCACCAGTCTTTCAATGGCTGTTTCAAGACCAAAAATTTCTCGCCCAAAAAAGTGGTACAATTTTTTACTGTCTCTTTCTTCTAATCCAGAGCTTTTTATCATATTGTACACCCGAGAATGGGCTGTTTGAGCAACTTCTGGTCTTTCCTTCACAATACTTAAGTAATCTGCAAAAGTCCCTTCCCATTTAAGCCTGTTTTCTTCTTCACGGTAACTCTTAAACTTATTTAAAATGTCTATAGTTTTCCCTCCATTCAGGCCTGTTTTATAACATAGTATGAAGTTAGAGAATTAATGATAACCACTACTATTACATTGTCGAATATTCTTCCTACATAAAATCATGCAATAGCTACAATTTAGACATGTTATTGATGTAGAAAAAACTTTTTATTAAAAGCCCTTCAAATTATTTATGTGCATAAAATTATTTTTAGATGTGCAATTTAAGTAGAAAATGTTTATAGAGATTTGTTTTTCCAATCAATGTTTATGTCATTTGTTTCGTTAGCATTAACAAATAAATTTACTTTATGTAAGCTGCACTTATGGAATATTAAAATTCGGTTATTCTATGTAGGATGGAAAGGAGGATTTTTTTAAATTGGTTCGTTATTTTATTTCCTTATTTGCAATTACCATATTCTGTAGTACGATATTTTCTACTGCTGCATCTGCAAATGAAGCTCCCTCTAGAGAAGAGATTCTGAAGCAGCGTATGTCCTATTATGCACGGTATGAAGGTTTACTTGTTCCTTGGTATTTTTTGGCTGCTATCGATCAATATGAACGCAATATACAATCAGTTCGTAAAGACATCCCGAAGCGTGATAGCACTATTGCCATCCAGTTCTCTGACGAATTTTGGGCAGGGGCATTAAATCCTTACAGTCAGGATACAACGCCTTCAACAATAGACTATTTTGGCGGTAGGGGTCTTGATGGAGACAAAGATGGGATTGCCAATTCAGATGACGATGAAGATGTAATGTACACAATGGCAAGTTACCTTAGCCGATTTGGTCCAACTGAAAATGATTTTAAGTTAGCCTTATGGGAGTATTACAACAGCGATCCAGTGATCAATCAAATCATGACTATCGCTACTCTTTATAAACATTTCAACACAACAGATCTTAATACACATGTATTTCCATTACCTTTACGCTACGATTACAGCTATAGAAGTACATGGGGGGACAATAGGGGCTGGGGCGGCAGAAGAATCCATGAAGGAACGGACCTTTTTGCTAGCTACGGGACACCTGTTCTTTCAGCATCCTATGGGGTAGTCGAGATTAAAGGTTGGAATCGGTTTGGCGGCTGGCGCATAGGCATACGAGATCAGAACAATTCGTACCATTATTACGCTCATCTTTCTTCTTTTAGTAAGGATATTAATGTTGGCGACGTTGTGGAACCTGGTAAAATAATCGGGTTTGTCGGCAGTTCTGGATATGGGAAAGAAGGAACATCCGGCAAATTCCCACCACATCTCCATTATGGCATTTATAAATTCAATGGACGGACAGAATGGGCATATGACCCTTACCCATCACTCCTTCTTTGGGAACGACAAACGAAAGAAGTAAAAAAATAAATGAAAAACCAGTTCCTTTTTGAAGGGACTGGTTTTTCTGATTTGATTGCTTGAATTAATCATTTGAATAAAAATTATTTTTTCTTTTTTCCTTTATCCTCTGCTTTTTTTATATTATCAGCAACTCTAAATTTAACGATCCTGCTTATTAATTCAAAAGGCAATGGCTCATCTATAGGAAATTGAACGGTCCCTTTACCTCCCTTATATTGCGACAATTCATCCTGAAATGCCTGAATGCCACTTGAAGTTGGATAAAATCCAATATGATTTTTATAGGCAGCAAAATAGACCAAGTTTCCTTTTAGTACGAACGCTGGCATTTGATAGCTAATTTTTTCCTCCGCTCCTGGTGCAGCCTCTATTATGACTTCTCTTAACTTTTGTAGTTTGACCTGAACCTCAGAAGGAAATTGTGCAATATATTCATCGATCGTATTAAAAATGATTTTGTTTTTTTTCATATTTTCTCCCCAAGTAAGTTATTTTCATTTTAGCGCAGTTAAATAGGATTGTTTATATTCGAAAACAATAGTTATTGTGCTGGCACTTTGGATAAAAAAATAAACAGCCTTCATTTTAAATAGTATATCCGTTCAATATGCTTTCGCCTACATACTAAATCTATATATATTTAGCTTTTAGGTTTGGGAGAATTGAATAGTTAACAAAGAAAAAAATTACGTCTCGCTTTGTATTTTTCAGATTCTAATAATTTGTTCATTATATATTTCAATTAACTAGAATAAATCTAAGATTCTTTAGACATACTAGTAAAAAGATAATATGAAAGGATGTTAAAAAATGAATCATTTAGAGCAAAATCTTACAAGTAACCTAGAAATAGTAGACTTCAGAAATAAAATCACTTCTATCATTTACAGTCTCCACTTTGACTGCTGCTACCATGTTGAAGATTGTATTATCGATTTACACAAATTACTTTTAACTCTAGACGACTTGGAAATATCTTAGTAGTTGAGGGAATGGGGTTGGAATACAGACATAAATCTAAACTTAGGAGAAGGCAGCGGTTGGACCCTCGAAACCCAAACTATCAGATTCCAACAGATAAAGCATAAGTATTTTTTAGACAAGCTCTTTAATGGGTTTGTCTATTTTTAATAATATAGAGAAACAAATAATGAATTTTTATTTAAAGTAATATCTTCTCAGGAACATCAACATCTGTTAATCTTCCTTTCTCCTTATCAATATACAATTCTGTTATCTTTACATCTGGAGGCATCAAAGGATGATTTCGGATGATTTCGGCATTCTTCTGTACACCAGTAGTTACAGTCTTGACACCCTCAAACCATTCACGGATACTACTCTCAGGGAATTCTGGTGTACAATTTTTTAATAGATAATCTACTATTTGTATTTTCTCCTGTAATTCTTTATTTTCATATATTTTGCTAAATAGATCCCTTGAATATTTTTGATCTTTTTTTGTATCGATCACGAATATTCCCTCAATATTTTCCTGATAAACGGTAAGAATAATTTCTCTCATAAAATCATCGAAAGGTTGGAAAATTTCTTGTCCATGACTTTGTAAAATTATGATGTTCTCCCGATTAATACGATTCATCTGATTTAGTATTTTTTCTAGTTCGTGCCCACTCCCCGTCACGAATAGTATTTTTCCCTTTCCGTTTATATGCATCAAATTCACCCCATTAATTTCTTTAATTTACTCATACAGCGAAATAATAATGTTCTGAGTGTATCCGATTTTTTATCATAATTTGCTTTGTAAATCACTTGAAAGTTTAAAGAGTATAACTCGTTCTCCTGTTTGCGTACTAAGATCGGTATGAAAACTTACTACTTCTTCACCTGTTAACTCTAGAATAATTTTCTTTAGTTCATCTAAGCCTGATTCCACCAAACTATTCCGATGCTCTTTTACTGATAACAGTCCCTCTTTATTTTTACAGACTGAATATTCAGCAGGCGTTAATATCCCACGTAATACTACGATAATCATATCGCGTAAGATGTCCGATTTTACTGAAACCGAGCCACGTCCAAGATAGCTCTTCTCCCAATGGGTTAAAGCTTTACTTATTTCTGATTCAATATTTCCTTTTGTTTTATCCATAATTCCTATCCCCTATTAATTGTTCGTTATGTGCACAAATATTAATTCCTCTATTCAGTTTTAAATAATATGTTATCACCAAACTGGAATGGTTAAGACCAGCTTTCCCACTGTCCCTCAGGATCAATCGACGCTAATCGAATCCAACCATGTTGTACTTTTTGAAGAAATACTGGATTGCGGTCCAATAGCCGCTCAATATGCTTTCTTGGAGCTTGAATCACTACTAATAAGCGCAATGGATCATGGTAAGCCTCTTGATCCGATTGCATAACAGACTGCCACGGAAGTCCGGACAATAAATCACTAGCGTTTCCCTGCATGACACCAATCCCAGCTGTTATTGTTTGAGTAGTCTTATTTCCACTACCATAATAATGCGGTGCTACGGTAGATGCATAATATTGGAGGTTAATCCATTGGGCAACCTTAGCTGGTCCAGCAATAATTTTGGCAAGTATATCACCATTAATATCATTCTTCCACTGATAGTTATGGAGAAATGCTCGACCTTCTAAATTACACTCTTTAGTAAGCTTACGTTCACCAATGATAAATGTCGCATTACGAGCCAACCCCCATTCTGGACGCACTTCACTCCAATCCTCAGCAAAACGTTGAACCTCTGCTTGTGGATTTTTATGGTGTGAGTCTAAAGTTGGTAACTGTACGATTCGTTCTGCATTTGCTTCATCACGAACTTTTGACAATTTTGTTTGTATACAATCAAATGATTCCTGTGCTGCTTCTGAAAGTTCAGGAACATATAAGAAACGAAGCTCATCAAGTGTTGTGATATGCTCAGCAGCCACAAATACAGTTTCTTTCGGTATGACAATTCCTTCTGTCTCCAATACTTCTCTTACTTTTGGAAGGTTGCACAAAGTTGCCAATACTCGTGCATTAAATCCACTAGAGGCCCCTCCGCATGCACCACAATCTAGCGCTGAGGAATACGGATTGTTCGTACTGTGACTGCCATGACCACAAATAATCACTAAAGGAGCAAAATGATTTGCAAGTCCCATCATTCTCAACGCTTGTCGAGCATAAAACACTTGCTCTTTTTCAGAAAATCCCACTTGTAACTTTGAGTCTAGTGTGTGCATATGCTCAAGTGAAAGTTTGGTAGAAGGTTTGTATAGCCATTTTTCTCGTATTTTCCGCATAGCATAACCTGTTTTTTGCGGTACAAAGCTACGAGCCAAAGTTTGCAAGCTAAGCCAAGGACCGCTAATCTCTGGCAATAACAAGTTTGAAAGCATGTTATGTTTCATCGTCTTAAATGTGTGACTTAATGAACTAGCGGTGTTTTCACGTTGCTTATATTGTTTCAAGTCCG